>JAZHDF010000097.1:0-36484 GCA_036584565.1 Candidatus Moraniibacteriota bacterium | reverse complement strand
AAAAAATTATTTAAATAAATTAATATGAAAAAATCATCAGGAGCTTTGATAACATATAATAAAAAAGTATTAATGTTGTTGCGCGATAATAATCCAAGAATCCCGGATCCTAACTGCTGGCAATTGATAGGTGGATATCTGGAAGCAAACGAAACTCCCACAGAAGCTTTGATCCGAGAAGTTAAGGAGGAATCAAATCTTCAAATTTCAGAGGATGAGATAAAGGAGATTGGTAAGATTATTATTCCAGATAAACTGGAGCATTCTCTCTATTGGATTAAATTATCGGAAGATAAAATAAAGGATATTAAATTGGGAAATGAGGGGCAAAAAATAGGATTTTTCTCTATGGAAGAGTTGAGTGAAATGAGATTGGGAATAATTGTTTTCAGTTATTTTCAAAAATTTAAAGATGGTTTTAAAAACATTGTGGAGAATGAAAATTTAGACAGAGGATTATTGGGCTTTGATGAAAATGGATTGCATATCATAAAATAAAAATATTACAAAAAATGGTGTTTTTGTTTTAAATTTTTTATGTTAAAATTAGTACAGAAAAATTAAAAATAAAAAATGAATACAAAAACAAAAAAACAAACAGGAATTATAATAGCAATAATATTTTTTTTAACAGCAGGAGTATTTAGCTGGTTTTTTATTAGGGAAGAAAGTAATAAAGAACTTGGGGAAAGGGAGATTGTTGATAATAGTTCTGTTTTAAATAAAGAAGTTTTTAATAGTCCACAAATAAGCGAGGATTACGTTAGTATTGAGAGTCATATATTTAATGAAAATAATACATTTAATGTGCCCAATTTAGATTCTGTTGATGTTGAATTTCACAATGAAACGGAATTAAATTGTGAGGATTTTAAATTGTCGGTAGAGGGATCAAACAGGGCGGAAAATATATTTGTCAAGTCCAATGATTCGAATAACTGGTGTAAAAGTTCTTATGTTCCTTACAAACCCGGCAATGATACGGTTTTAATAAAAAACAAAGATAATATTTTGATAAAAAGAAATATTTATGTTGACGATATATCTTTTGCGCAAAAAACGAGTCCTCCGGTAGATGTCAGTTTTGATAAATCTTCTTTATTTAAGGATATTTCAAAAGATATTTATTTTCAGCCAACTAAGTATGATGCTAAAAATGCGCTTGGTTCAATAGATTCGCCGGGAAGATTATCTTATATTTTCAGCATCAATTCTGATAAAGAAGTAAGTAAACAGGCTGTTTTGGACATTTATAATGCAAGTGGCGTAAATATCGATAATTACAAGGATAAACATAAGCCGCACTTTATTTATAACCTTGAGATTTTAAGAGAAATTACCAGATCGGCCTCGGCGGAAATTGATCCGGACAAAATATTTGAAATAGCCAAATTTTCCCTTAAGCCGATGCCTCGAGGAATTTATAATATAAAGAGAGTGGATTTCGGGGGTGGCAAGGGGGTAAGATTTACATTGTCCGGATATTATCAGGAAGATTATTTCGCAAAACACCCTATTTATATTTTCCAAGGCTTAACCGATGATGAAAAATATTATGTTCATTTCGGGGTTTATAATTTATATTCTCCAAAACTGGAAGAGTCTATGAATAAAATAAAAATGGATAATCCGGATTTTAAAAATATAAATTATTATGAGATGGAGGAAGAAAAATTAAAGAAATGGGAAGAGTGGACTTTTGATGCATTATTGTCCGAAAAAGAGGAAGATTTTGTTCCTAAATTGTCGGAGGTGGATAAATTTATTAAATCCTTGTCATTAGTGGAAGATGGTCTTTAATTTAATTAATTGATTTATAAAATTATGTCAAAAAGATTAATTTTAAATCTGGTTTTTTCCGCAATTTTTATTCTTATCGTTTCGAATTTCCTTTTTAGTTATTTTGATTTTCATTATCCGTCTTGTCCGCCCGATGGAAAACTTTGTGACCCGGCTATAGGGATAATTATGGGTGCATTTATAAAAATTTTCGCAGTGCCTTTTTATATTTTGATGTATATTATTTATGAAATTCAGTTTTTTAAGAAAAAGGATTTAATCTTTCTTGAAGTAGCCTTGTTTGTAATCACTTTTTTCTATCTGGTATCATTTTTCTTTTATTATTTTAAGAGATATTAATCGGAGAAAGCGGGTAAAAAAGTCCGATTCTGAAATACAAAAATGAAATCAATCAATCTAAAAATAATAGCTTTTTGGTTTGCGCTTCTCGGGCTGGCTTTGATAAACGCGACTATCCGGGAGACAACCTACAAGCCTTTGCTGGAACCGCATATCGGTTTTTGGGCTCATCAACTGAGCAGTCTGACCGGGATGGGTCTTTTTTTCGGCGCCATTTATTTTTTTATCAAAAAGAGCCGGTATAAATATTCCAAGCGAGAGCTTTTGGTTATGGGTTCGGTCTGGACCGCGATGACCATCGCTTTTGAGATTTTTATGAATATCTTTATCCGACATTTGAGCTTGGCGGAAGTTTTGGCCACTTATTATTTCTGGCGAGGAGAGACTTGGATTTTTGTTTTGTTGTCCATTTTATGGGCGCCTTTGCTTGTCGGCAGGATTATTTATCCTCAAAAGGCAGGCGTAAGAGGGAATTGATTCTTTGCGGTCAAAGGCAGTCTCTTTTTTAAAATTTTCACAGGGCCTGTTTTTGGGGCTCTTTTTGTGTTATAATTTTAGTATGGATTCAAATTGAATTCATAATCTTACACAATAATAATTAAATCTAAAAATATGAATACGCTTGATTTTTTGAAGTTGTATCTGATTGCTGTGCCGGTTTTTTTTATGATAGATATGCTCTGGTTGGTGGTGATAGCCAAAGATATTTATCAAAAATATATGGGCCACCTAATGAAGCCGATGCCGAACTGGCCGGTGGCGATTTTGTTTTATTTGCTATTTATCGTGGGGGTGATAATTTTTGCCGTTCATCCGGCTATCAAAAATAATTCTTGGACCTACGCTTTGTTTTACGGGGCGATGTTTGGATTCTTTACTTACATGACTTTTGATTTAACCAATTTGGCCGTTCTCAAAGATTACTCTTGGCAAATTACAATTATTGATATTATTTGGGGAACGGTTTTATCTACCACGGTTTCATTGGCAGTCTTTTTTATCGGTAGAAATTTTTTAAATTAACTTAAAAAATATGTCTATTGTAATCATCCAATTTATAGCGGTACTGGTTTTTATGAATCTTTGGTTTATCTATGCCGTAATTAAAAAAAGAAATGATGTGGCGGATGTGGCTTGGGGACTGGGTTTTGTCCTTTTGGCGGTGATCGGGGCCATGATGAATCCCAATAATAAAAATATTATTATCTTTTTGTTGGTGGAAATTTGGGGTTTTCGTTTGGCATATCATATCGGATCAAGATTTCTCAAGAGCGAGAAAGAAGATAATCGTTACCGGAAAATGCGAGAAAATTGGCGAGGATCGATGGTTTTTAATTCTTGGTATCGGGTATTTATGTTGCAAGGAGCGCTACTTCTTTTAGTTGGAGCAAGTATTCTGGCAGTCAATAGTTCCGGGGAAAGCGGTTTTGGGCTAATCAATGGATTAGGTTTAATAATTTGGATATTTGGAATTTTATTTGAGGCCATCGGAGACAAGCAATTAAAAGATTTTTTAAGCAAAGCGGAAAATCGAGGGCATATTATGAAAACGGGTCTTTGGCGCTTTACTCGCCACCCAAACTATTTTGGGGAAGCTACTTTGTGGTGGGGGATCTGGCTCATTACTTACGGTTCCGATTATTTCTGGCTCGGCTTGATCGGCCCTTTGACCATTACGATACTTTTGCGTTTTATCTCCGGTGTTCCTCTGGCCGAAAAACACTATGCGGATAACAAGGAATTTATCGAATACGCCCGAAAAACTCCGGCTTTTATCCCTAATTTTTTTGTTAAATAAATATGAAAAAAAAGCTCGCTATCGTCGGATCCGGCATATCCGCCATGACTTGCGCTTATTATTTGCGCGATGATTTTGAAATATCCATATTTGAAAAAAATGATTATTTGGGAGGACATACTCATACCCATACCGTAAAAGAGGGGGAAAGAGAGTTTAAAATTGATTCCGGTTTTATGGTTTTCAATCTGGAAACTTATGGCAACATGGTTAAACTTTTTTCCGAGTTGGGAGTCGAAATGCAAAAGACGGACATGTCATTTTCCGTATATAATAAAAAAAGCGGTTTGCAATATTCGGGTAGCGGTTTAGACAGTTTATTTTCTCAAAGAAAAAACATATTTTCATTCAGGTTTTGGAAATTTTTGTTTGAAATCAATAAGTTTTTCAAGGTGGCCTTGAAAGATTTTGGAGATATCGCCGGTAGCACCGAAACTATCAAAGATTATTGTAAAAAATATAATCTGTCGGATTATTTTATAGATAATTATCTCGCCCCGATGTCATCCGCAGTCTGGTCGGTCCCGCATCAGAGTGTTTATAACTTCCCGGTATCGTTATTGTTGCCGTTTTTTTATAACCACGGCTTGCTTGGCGCCAGCGGACAATTCCAGTGGTATACGGTAAAGGGCGGATCGAATACCTATATCGGAAAGATAATAAAAAAAGGTAATTTTGATATTCATCTAAACGAGGGGGTTGATTCGGTAGAGGAGGGCGATAGCGGTGTCGAGCTAAAGACAGCTCGGGGCGTTTATAATTTTGATTATGTTGTTTTGGCCAGTCATGCCAACGAGAGTTTGGAAATATGCAAAAATATCCCCGAGGAAAAAAAGAAATTATTGGAGTTGTTCGGTTATAATAAAAATAAGGCGGTTTTGCATAATGATATTTCCACGATGCCGACTGTCAGAGGAGCTTGGGCCTCGTGGAATCAGATAATGAGCGTAGAGGGCGAAAAAGGTTCGACGGTTTATTGGATGAATAACCTGCAAAAATACAGAGCTAAAACGGAGTATTTGGTTTCCATCAATCCTTTTGATAAAATCGACGAAGGAAAGATAATCAAGGAAATGAATTATGAGCATCCCAATTTTACAGTCGAAAATTTCAATCTTCAGAAAAGATTGCCGGAGCTAAACGAAGGGACCAAAATATTTTTTGCCGGCGCTTATTTCGGCTATGGCTTCCATGAGGATGGCGTAAAGTCCGGCTTGGGCGTGGTTGATATTTTAAAAAATAAAATATAAAATTATGAATTCTTGTCTCTATATTTTAAAGTTGTTCCACGAGCGTTTGGAGCCTCGCAAAAATTCATTCAAATATTCCATTTATATGGTTTATTTGGATTTGGATGAATTGGATGATCTGCAAAAGAATAATTATATTTTCGGTTATAATAGTAAGAACATTTTGAGCTTCTATGATGAAGATCACTTTAAATTTTTAAATAAGACTGAAACCAATGCCAAAATTATCGCCGGTGAAAATGTCAATTATGATCCGCAAAAATATGTCGGCAAAAATACCAAAGAGAGGATTAAAATTTTGGCAAAAGAACTTAACTTCGATTTTGAAATAGAGAAAGTTTTTATTTTTACGAATCTGAGAAATTTCGGTTATATATTTAACCCGGTTAGTTTCTATTATTGTTTTGATAAAAATGGAAAATTTCGAGTTATGTTTAGCGAGGTTAACAATACTTTCCACGACCAAAAAATGTATTATGTCTTGATTGACGATGATAAGAAAAAAATATTCACTTCGAGGCAGAAAAAAAATTATTATATATCGCCCTTTATCAGCTATGATAATGATTTGGAGTGGCGTTTCAGTATTCCCGATGAGTCTTTTATGATGGCGATTAACTCTTTGCAGGGTGAGCAGATTGAATTAAAAACCGTTTTAACGGGAAAACGCAAAGAAATAACCAACGGCGGTTTGTTTTGGGCTCAGTTGCGTTATCCGCTGATGACTGTGCGGGTTATAGTCCTGATTCATTATCAGGCGGCCAAGCTGTATTTTAAAAAGGTTAAATTTTTCAGAAAAGCGGAATCGGATGAAGCCATTGCTAAAATAATCAGTAATAAAGTTATTAAATAGGTATGTTTGAGCGATTGTTTTTGATATTTCTGAAAAATAAAAATTTTAAGGGTATTTTGCATCTGTCAGTTTCCGGAAAAAGTTATCACTACGGGGAAAGGATTGAGCAGGGAGAAGGAAATGCTTTGATTGATGAGGTAAATATTACGGTTTTAGATAAAAATTTTTTTAGGCGGTTGATTTTATTTGGCGATACGGGACTCGGAGAAGCATATTTTTTGCAAGAGTTTGAGACCGACGATATAAAAAAATTATTGTTGTGGTTTGTGCAAAATAAGGAATTACTACCCGGTTTTCGGCAAAAAAAATATTGGGATATATTTTTTGAGTGGGGCGGTTTTTTGTTGAAATTTTATCATTTTAGAAATAAAAACACCGTTGCGGGAAGCAAAAGAAATATCAAAGCGCATTATGATGTCTCCAATGATTTTTATCGGCTTTGGTTGGATGACACGATGACTTATTCTTCGGGGGTTTTCGGGGAAACTGAAGATTTGCGGGAAGCTCAACTAAATAAATACAGGAAGATTTGCGAAAATATAAATCTAAAAAAAGGAGATCGCGTGCTGGAGATTGGGACGGGCTGGGGCGGTTTTGCTTTGTATGCGGTTAAAAACTTCGGTTGTCATATCACCACCGCCACTATTTCGGATGAGCAGTTCGGTTATGTCAAAAATAAAATTGAAGCAGAGGGTTTGAGCGATAGCATCGATCTTAAATTGATTGATTATCGAGATCTGGAGGGAGAATATGACAAGATTGTCTCGATTGAAATGATGGAAGCGCTCGGTCATGAATATGTGCCGGTCTTTTTGGCTAAATGCGGCAGTCTGTTGGTCGACGGGGGTGAGGCGTGTTTTCAATTCATCACCTATCCGGATCAAGATTTTGAGACTTATCTCAAAAATACCGGCTTTATCAAAAAATATATATTTCCCGGCGGTGAGTTGCTTTCGCTGAATCAGGTCAAAGGAGAGCTGGATAATAATAATCTGAAGATAGTCGGCATTGATAGTATCGGTAAGGATTATGCCAAAACTTTGAATATTTGGAGAAATAATTTTTTGGCCAAGAAAAAAGAAATAATGGAATTGGGCTTTAGTGAAGAGAATGTCCGGATGTGGTTGTATTATTTTGTTTATTGCGAGGCGGGCTTTGAAACGGGTTATATTGATAATCTGCAAGTGGCTGTTAAAAAGTGAAGTGTTTTTAAAATACGGTCGGAAGCGTAAATTCGAATGCGGATAAGTTTATCGATTGGATTTTATCTCCGCAGGGGCAATTCTTGGTCACAAAAACGGGCTATACCGCTTTGAAATAATAGTTGTGAGCATAGCATGGAAGCAATATAAAGCTAATTTTAACAGAATTAAATAATACAAAAATATAATTTTAGAAAATGAATAAAAATAAAAATAAAATAGGATTTTTATTGGGGGCGTTGTTCTTTACGGGTGGGATTTTTCCATTAGGTGTTTCGGCGGAAGTTTCCGGTATTACTATTGACCCGGCCTTGGATATCTCCAGATTCGCTCCTTATACGGTGAAAGCGGATATTTCCGAAGAGCCAATCTCGGCCAGCTTGGAAATCTCCGGCATAAACGGAGACGATCCGATGGGGGCTTGGGATTATTATGCTGATGGGACTGTCGACTCTCAATCTAAAACCAAGACAATGACTTACGATGAGGGAGAGGCCAAGTGGGAAACTCAAATATATCCGGACGATATTTATCCGGAAATATTTTTTGCTCCTTCGGAAATCACTTGGAATAATACCCCGTCATTGATAAGTATCAGGCGAAATAACTATCACATTCTTCACTTTGAAAATCCTTTCAATATGGCGGAAAATATGAATTTTTTTGTAGAGATAAACGCCGAACCGGTTTCCCTGGTGAACTCGGCCGATTTATCCGTTTATTTGGTGGAGAAAAATAAAGATATAAATTTTTTTCGTTCCGATTGGCGCAACAGTTCGGATGTTGAATTGATTGGAACAATCGGCAAAGAAGCAACCTTTCACCACAATCACGTAATTGGAAAGTCATCTCATCATCTCGTTCCTTTGACGACTAATCCGGACGGTACTGTCGGAACAAAAAGTATCGATATCGGCGGAGATTTTTGGATAATTTTATATGCGAATTCTCCCAATGTAAACAGGGGTTGGAATTTAAAATATCACAATTCTTCAATTTGTGATAATTCAAGTCGATGGTATGCGGCTGACCAATCGGGTTGGAGAGCAGCCGCTCAATCCGGTTGTCCGGATGCGCATATTCATGTGGCCAGAAGAGGGGCTAATTCCGACGGAGCCAAGGCGATCGTTACCGCCAGTTATGCCGACTCGACATTTGATTCATTCGCGACTCAATTTTATTTTGAACCGCTGCCCAACTTGCCCCCGGTTCCGACAAATTTTATTTCTCCGGTGGCGGGGGGAAATTATGGTGAAAATATAAACATCGCTTGGAATGCGGCCAGTGACCCCAACGGCGATCCCCTGACTTACACTATAAACCTCCTCGATTCGAACGGAAACGAAGTCGGGTCGGCCTTGGTTTCCGATACCGGTAGTACTTCTTTTTGGTGGGACATTGGTTCGGTCAATAATGGCGAGTATGGACTAAGAGGCGAAGTTTGTGATGACAGTGGCGCTTGTGCTGATTTTTATTTGGATGCCAATTTTACGATTTTTAAAGCGGCTCCGATTTATTCTCTTTCGACAATAAACATTTCCTCAGATAACGAAACGGATAGCAGTCTGGCGGAGACGGGAGATGAAGTGACACTTTTATTTACTTCCACCAATGAGAATATTTCCAATTTGGAGGTGCTTTTTTATTCGGGCGGATATGCGGTTTTTGGTCCGATTACTATTTCAAACGAGGGAAACAGTTGGAAAGCTTCTTTTGTTGTGATAGAGGAGGATGAGGAAGGCTCGATTTCTTTTGTGATAAGGGCGGACAATCTGGATTTCCCTTATTTGGATTCTACCGACGGTTCTTACGTTTCCATTCTTGAGGAGGAAGAAGATGAAGAGGAGGATGAAGTTTTAATTAAAGATGATTCGGGAATAATAATTCCCGATTTAGAAAGCAACGATTTGACAGGAGAAGAAACTCGAAAAGCTAAGATAATTTCTTGGAAAGCTTTTGAGTATGAAAAGCCGGAATTGAAATGTGTTCAAAGATTAAGACTGGAAATCAAAGGGAAATATTTTGAAAAAGATGCTGAGGTCAGAATAGGCAACCAAAAAGCTTTTGCGGTGGACAGAAAGAGCAGTAAAAAAATTGTGGCCAAATTTTGCATAGAAAAACTTTTGGAAAATCAAAATAATCGCAAAAGAAATATCAGCGTCAAAAATCCCGATACAAAGAGGGAGGTGGCCGAGAAAAAAATAAATTTAGATAATTCGGGCTATCGTTTTGAAAATTATAATCTCAATTCCAACACCCCGGAGGGTGTAAAGGCCATTCAAAGAGCGCTTAATGAATTGGGATATTTGGAAAAAGAAAATATCATCGGAATATACGGGCCGAAAACCAGGCAGGCGGTAAGAAATTTTCAAATCGATAACAGTATTTCTCCCACCGGAGAGATCGGACCGACGACCAAGGAAAAATTGGCGGAAAAATTATGATAAATCTTTTTGGGGTTTTGTTAAAAATGTTCAATTTAAATAAAAAATTCGATTTTAGTCGAATTTTTTATTTTAACGAAAAGCTTTGAGGCGGAGGTGATGACTAGCGGGGGTATTGCTTTTTTGTTTAAAATATGATATAATTAAATTTCGAGTTCTTTGTTAGAGGCGCAGTCAAACCGAAGTCCGCAGTAATAAAAACATTGAAAAAGAGGTGAATTATGGCAAGTTTTGTTCTGATCGGAAAGACCCCTGATGAGTTGTCGGAAATGTTTTTGCCTCGGTTCAGAGGGGCTTTGCGAGAAATGCGCTTTAGAGACGAAGATGCGGTCATCAATATTGTCAAAAATTACGAGGTGGATTTCCTTGACTTTGGCATTGTCGCCACCGGCTTTATCGGAATGGAGTATCCCCCCGAGGAAGAGTTTTTCGGAAGGATTCAGCGGGCGACCGGGATGATTGTTTCGCCGGTGCCGTCGCTTTGCAAGACGGCCGGTTTCGCCAAAGTAGACGCACCGTATCTGGAAATTTTTACCATCCCTTCAAGGATAAATTCTATCGTTAAAAAATTAAAGGAGGCCAAAATTTTTTGGGATCTGGAGTTTCATTTTCCGGGTTCCAATCATTTGAAGTGCAGGGAATTTTGTATCAAAGTGAACATCCTAGAGAGGGAGGTCGGCGTTGCGGGTAATATAATTTTTTATCTGAAGGAGGTCGGATTTAAAAAAGACCAAATTCAGGTCAATATCATCCCGGAGTTTGTATCCGGGAAAAGGATGAAAAAGTAACATCGTCTCGCAAGCTCGCCTCCCGCTATCGGGGTAGGCGAGCTTTTTTATTTTTTATAGAAGAGATAGAAAAAGATTTGACCGAAACTTAACCCGGCATCTCCGTAAGGAATGATTTGCGGTTGATAAAAACCTTGTCGACGGAAATAATCGGAAATAATTTTGTTTTTACTTAACCCTCCCGAGACAAAGACCGGAGGATTTTTTTGGGCGATTGATTTATTTATCATATTCGTCAATCCCCGGGCGAGATAATATTGAGCAGTGGCCCCCAAGCGACTTTTATCTCGGCGGATATTTTGAATCAAATATTTAAACAGGGGAGTGATCCGGAGGATTAACCTTGAATTTTTTAAAAGCGCAGGCTTTATATCCGAGTAGGGCCGGGTGGAATTTTTTTCCAGTAAAAGAGTGGCTTGGTGCTTGAAGTCTCTTCGGTTCTCGGAAAATCCCAAAAGAATCGAAACGGCGTCGAGAACTCTTCCGGCGCCGGAGGTTTCCAAACAGTTGAAATTTTGTTTCAATTGGGCAGATAAAATTTTAAATTCAGCGGCGGAGTAATATTTTTTTACAAGAGGATAAACTTCTTTTGAGGATAAAAAATCGGAAAGAATTGAGATAAGCATCCGAGCGGGCTCCTTGACAGCCAATTCGCCTCCCAACATAATTTGATTTTCCAAGCTTCCTATTCTATCTAAAACTTCTAATTTTGAATTTTTAATTTTCAGTTGAAACAATTCTCCTCCCCAAATCCGGTCATCTTCTCCGTAGCCGGTGCCATCGAGCGCAATTCCGTAAAGCATCTCCGGTGTTTTGTATTTTCGGTCCATTATTAATTTATCGCCGATGGAAGAAAAAACGTGAGCATAATGATGTTGGACTCGGATATGTCGAGCTTGGTATTTTTGGCTCAATTTTTCCGCCCAGTAAGTGGTTCTGAAAAGGGGGTGCAAATCGGAAATAATGATTGCGGGTTTAATGTTTTCTTTTTTGAGAAAAGATAAAAGTTTTTTTTTGAAATTTTTAAAATTTTTTTCATCCGACAAATCATGAAAATCCTCGGAGAAGTATATTTTTCCATTTTTAAAAACAGAAAAATTTCCGGCCGATTCGGCCCCGAGGGCTAAGACGATTTTATTTTCTTCGGAGGGAAAATCAAATATTCGCATAGAGGAGAATGATTTAAATATGTTAGCATATTAGCATATCGGGGCGATGATAAAAAGACTTGTTTTTTAATTTTTGGTTTTGGAGGTTTAATTTTAATGATAGAGGTTGAGTCCCCGATTATTTTATAAATCTAAAAAATTTTATAATCGGGCAAAATGTGGTAAAATTTAAAAGGAAGAATCATCATTGATTAGAGCATTTATTTTTCTCAAAAAGTTCCTTTTCCTTCGGCCTTTCATTTCATACGGCAGCTGCGAAAAAGAATCCTTTTTTAGGAAAATAAATTTAAGGCCGCATTAATTTAAGTAGGTTTTATTTTATATCATTTAGAAAATAAAATATTATTTTTAATTATGGAAACAGAAAATAAAAAAGAAGAAAACAAAAAACCAAAAATTGCCATAGTCAGCCTGACTTCCTGCGAGGGTTGTCAGTTCGCGCTCTTGGATTTGGGTGAGCGTTTTTTGGAGGTGGTTAAGCAGGTGGAAATGGTGGATTGGGGAATGATAGAGGATCAGGAAGATTCGGGAGTGGAACTGGACATCGCTTTTGTCGAAGGGACGCCGATTACCGAGGGAAATATTGAAACACTGAAAAAAATCAGAGAGAGGAGCAAACTCTTGGTGGTGATCGGAAATTGTGCGGCCATGGGTGGAATTCCGGAAATCAAAAATTATCAAGAAGGTAAAAATACTATCAAGCATGTTTATCGTTACATTCAAGGCATCAATAATCCGGAGATCAAAGAAGTGGATAATTTTGTCAAAGTGGATTTTGTCTTTCCCGGTTGTCCGATTGACGGAGAAGAGTTTTTAAAATATTTCCCAAGTTTGCTCAAAGGAGAGATTCCGCAA
Organism: Candidatus Moraniibacteriota bacterium; assembly: GCA_036584565.1. Taxonomy (GTDB): domain Bacteria; phylum Patescibacteriota; class Minisyncoccia; order Moranbacterales; family UBA9337; genus UBA9337. The sequence continues at coordinate 23,986 of JAZHDF010000097.1, read as the reverse complement.
ATACCGGATCAGCCGGTGTGTGTCGAATGCAAAGCCAGAGGAAACAAATGCCTGCTTTTGGAAGGCAAGCCTTGTTTCGGGCCGATGATTTTGGGCGGCTGCAATGCGGTTTGTCCGACCGCCAGGATGGGTTGTCAGGGCTGTCGCGGATTGCGTCCCAAAGGTAATGTCAAAGCGATGCGTGCCACTCTGAAAAAAATGATGACGGATGAAGAGTTTGAAAATGTGACGGAAATTTTCGGCTTAAGGGATGATATTGAGGAGAGGGGAGATTAATTATGTCTACGAATTACGAATTTTACGAAATTACGAAATCCAAATATTGTATATACAAGAATTTTAAACTTTATTTTGGGATAATTTTATGAAAACCAATAAGGAAATTATTTATCCAGATGAAACATATGAAATTATAGGGATGATGTATAGTATTTGGGATAAAATAGGATTCGGACATAAGGAAAGTTTTTATCAAAAAGCAGTAGCTGGTGTATTTGAAAAAAATAAAAAGAAGTTTAGGGAGCAATTGAGATTAAAAGTTAAAATGTACGATAAGGAAATAGGGGAATATATATTAGATTTTTTATATGAAGATATAATAATTATAGAGTTAAAGCAGGGTAATGGATTTTCAAAAAGAAATATTAATCAGATCTATTCTTATCTGAGGGCAACAGGATTAAAATTGGGATTATTGATCAACTTCACAAGAGAAGGTGTAAAATTTAAAAGAATTGTTAATTTAAATTAAAAAACCAAGTTCGTAATTTCGTAAAATTCGTACTTTGTAGATAATTTATGAATATAAAAATAAACCATATCAATAAAATGGAAGGGCATGCCGGTTTTATGGCCAGTGTGCTTAGCGGCGATGTTAAAAGCGCCAAACTGGAGGTCAAAGAGGGAATTCGTTTAATCGAGGGAATTTTGATCGGACGCCACTATAGCGATATGCCGGTTATCGCTCAACGGATTTGCGGAATTTGTCCGGTAGTGCATAATTTGACAGCCATTAAATCGATTGAAAAAGCGATGCGAGTTCCGATTACTGACGAAACCAAGGAGCTTCGCAAATTATTGGAGTGGGGACAGATTATCCACTCTCACGCTCTGCATCTTTTCTTTTTATCTCTGGCCGATCTTTTGGATATCGATAATGATTTAAAACTGGTGGAACAATATCCTGAAGAGACCAAAATGGCGATAAAAATCAGGGAATTTGGAATGGAGCTGGTTAAAATAATCGGAGGCAGAGTAATTCATCCTCTGACCAACGAGGTGGGAGGATTCAAAAAGGTCCCCGCCAAAGAAGAAATCGAAGCATTGATTGAGAGAGGAATTGAAGTCTTGGAAACGGCGGAAAAACTGGGAGAGTTTTTTGCTCGGTTTAAATTTCCGGAATTTTCCCGGGAGACGGAATATGTTTGTTTAAATAATGGACGAGATTATTCCATTTACGAAGGAGATATTGTATCCAATAGGGGTTTGAAGATTTCGGTGGAAAAATTTGAAAACAATTTTCATGAGTTGCAAAAACCGAATGAGGTGGTAAAGCGAGTGGAGACAAGGAATCGAAACAGTTATATGGTCGGAGCGATAGCCAGAATGAATAATAATTATAAAAAACTTACTCCGCGAGCCGAGCATTATTTGGAATCTTTGGGCTATCGGATGCCGGATTTCAATCCTTTTCATAATGTCAGTTATCAAATGGTGGAAATAATTTTGGCAATCGAGAAATCGATCGGTATTTTGAGAAATTTGAGGAATTTGCATTTGGAAAACGCCTTGACGCAAAAATATCAAGTGCGGGAAGGAGTGGGAGTGGCCGCTGTGGAAGCGCCTCGCGGGACGCTTTATTATCATGTTGATATCGACAATAAAGGCTATATCAAAAATGCCAATATTATCACTCCTACCGCCCAGGCTTTGAGTCATCTGGAAAATGACATCGCGGAGTATTTGGTCAAGGTCAAAGATTTGCCGGAGGAAAAAAGAACCCAAAAGCTGAGAGGTTTCATCCGCGCTTATGATCCCTGTATTTCTTGCGCGGTGCATTGATTATTAGAGATTAAAAATAGAGATGAATAAAAAAACAAAAATAATTTATGCTACCTTTCTTTTAATCTTAAGTCTTTTTATTTTTTCAAAAATTTCCCAAGCCGCTTTCTTTCCTTTGGAGATAACTAACATCAAACCGGCCGGAACCGGCGACCCGGCTATCCCTTCCACCAACCGAATTTTCAGGGCTTATCCCGGCATCGAATACAATATCCGAGCCGCAGTCATCGGAGGAACTTATCCTTACACCTATTCATTATCCAATCAACCCGAGGGAATGACTATCAATCCCAGAACCGGAGAAATCTCTTGGCCTAATCCGCAAACCGATGCAAATAATATTTCTTTATCCGTGACTGATTCGGAAGATACCACTGTACAAACTTCTTGGTCGATTGCGGTTACCGAGGAAGGATTTATTTTTGTAGATAGTGCTTATTCGGGGGATGAAACAGGAAGTATTGAGAAGCCGTATAGTTCTGTATTAAGTATGTTGAGTTCAACAATAAACGGAGATAACTCCAGGATAGTTTATTTTCGAGGTGGAAATTATATTTTACCGGCGCACAATTCCAATCCCAATGCAGAAATTGCGTTAATAACCGGCAAAGCGGCAACTAATCTCAATGACAATCCCGCAACATGGCTTGGTTATCCGGGCGAGGACGTAAATATTGACGGAGATGAAAGATTATTTAGTGTTTTCTCAACTTCACCTTATTTTGATAAATTAAATTTATCAAATTTTTCCGACTACGGTATGCTTATGGGTAATAATAATAGCTATATGACGATACGCCGATGTAGCTGGAGCAATATAGTTGCCGTTAGGACTGTGAATGAAAATCAAGGCTTTTTGTTTCTTAGTAGAAGCGGGGCTTTTGGGAGTTTTTTTGTTATTCAAGATAATGAGTTTTTTAATTTCACAGGAGCCTCGGCAATCGGAAGTCTCTATGATCATAATAAGATATTAATTGAAAACAATTATATTCATAGCAGTGGGGGAGCCGGAATTAACGGACTCAATCATCCTCTTATGCCAAAAGAAAATCTAAGTTACACGACAATAAGGGGAAATAAAGTTATTGTTGATAAAGGCCTCATTCTCAATGCAAGATTATACAATTCTGACTATACGGAAATTTTATATAATCTTTTTTATAGACAAGTGTCAACGGAAAGAGCCACCGCCTTTGAGACTAATACGGAGGGGTATACGGAAAGTGGGACAACCAAGAGAGTAAAATTTTGGCGTAACACCGTTACTCAAGATGTTTATTTTAGGTTTATTAATCCCGAAAATTGTAGTTTTTCCGGTCCTTATTATTTAAATGACAATATTATTCTTAATCCTAATAGTAATGCATCAACTTATGAGACTTATAACTTCCTTTCTTTTAATAACGATGGAGGCATGACTGCCCAGCAAAGAATTGCCAGAAGAGCCTGTATTAATGATGAAAATAATTTGTATAACACTAACATTGCATCAGTTATTGATTCTGATGGTTTGCTTACTTTGGGGTATAGTGAATATTTGGGCTATAACGGTTGGCAGTTTGGAGACGGATCTACGCCTGTGAATTTTGTAGAAAATACAGATATTATATCTCCTAATTCTCCCACCGGCCTCAATGTATTATAATTAGTTTTTCCCAAAAGGTAAACCACTAGTTCCACTAGTGCGACTCGAAAAGGTTTTACCTATACCCCAACCACAAAAAAAGACATAATGATGTAAAATGAATTAGGCTTGATGAGAAGTCATCGTTCATTAAAACAAAATTATGTCTAATCTATATCAAAGTTTATCGCATTCAAAATGGAATTGCAAATATCACGTAATATTCATCCCCAAAAGAAGAAAAGCGATAATTTATGGTAAAATCAGAGAAGAGCTCAGAAAGATACTGCATGAGCTGGCAACCCAAAAAGAAAGCAAAATTACCGAAGGAAATCTCACCAAAGACCATGTGCACATGTGCATTGAAATTCCTCCCAAATATGTCGTAGCCAGCGTGATAGGATTTATGAAAGGAAAAAGTGCTATCGCAATCGCCCGAATGCAAGGAAAAGACAGGAATTACACCGGAGCACATTTTTGGGCTCGAGGCTATGCGGTATCAACAGTCGGATTTGATGAAGAAATAATCAAAAAATATATCAGGGAGCAGAATGAGAATGATGACAAGTTCTAAAAAACCAATTAATTAACCAACGATGGTAAAAGTCGCCTTTGAGGCGACCCTACTCATCAAGCCACCGCCTTTGGCGGGGGTGTTATGACTAAAATATGAATAAAAAAACAAAAATAATCCTTACAGTATTTTTTTCTTTAAGCTTTTTTTTAGCTACCCAAAAAGTTCAAGCTGCCAATTATCCTCTGGAAATAATTCAACCGCGGGCTGGGTTGGATATCACCAATAGATTCTATAAAGCATATCCGGGTCTTGAATATAATGTCAGAATGGCGGTGATAGGAGGACTTTATCCTTATATCTATTCTTTGACGACAGCTCCTTCCGGAATGACGATAAATTCAAGAACCGGAGAAATATCTTGGTTAAATCCGATAATAAATGCGTCTCCCTATAACGTTACCGCTCAAGTAATTGATTCTGAATCAAACATTCAAACAGTGAGTTGGACAATTACTGTAACAAATTCAGGTTTTTTATTTGTTGATGCTGTAAACGGAAAAAGTATAGCAGAGGGTGGCACCGGCAAAGAAGACAACCCATGGAAAAGCATGAAAGATATTTATGGTGGGGATGATTATGCATCAAAGAGTATTTCTTATCATCCCGGAGAGTTCGTCTATTGGAAGACAGGTACATATTATCTGGATGCATATATCGAAGATGGAACATGGGTTCCATTTGTCGGAAATTACAAACCTATGGTGTGGCTGGCATATCCTGGCGAAAATCCCGAATTGGATTTTAAAAAAGAGCCTTATAGTATTGCTTTTTACTCAAATGGAGACAATCGAATTTATATTGACGGTCTAACTATAAAAAATATGACCAGCTATGGAATCCAAAATAATCAAACCGGGACTGTATATAGACGCATGACATTGTATGACCTTGGACCTACGGATGGATTTAATAATCAGTCTTTTTTTAGACTTTGGGCACAAGGCCCGCAACAAAACTATATCGTGATACAAGATAATATGCTGCATACTTTAAATCACGGAGCTGCAATTAAGGTGTATTCAACAACCAAGATGTTAATTGAAAATAATATCATTTATGACATAATCGACACGACAGGAAGTGGTGCAATTGAAGGTATAGCCCTTAAGCAGGATGTTATCAGGCCAACAGTTCGCGGAAACTATATTTACAATGTTCCTAATCATCCTATTGGTGGTAATATGAATAGTCAAGCTGTTTCCGGTGGTCAATATGAAATCCTCTATAACTATATCAAAAATATTAGCGGAAACTCTATTGAATTAAATCAGAACTCTAATGTTGGTTCCGTTGATATTTACAGAAACACTCTCGAGGGGCCGATAAATTTTTACAATACAACGGACAGTGCTGACGGCCCATTTAACATTGGGGAAAATATAATAATTCATAACTCCGGTAGTGCTGTGGATACATCCGAAGTATTAGATATGAGCAGAGTTGTAATTCTTGATAATCTCACCGGAACCATGACCGACTCCATAGAATTAGAAGGTGTTTTGCAGGAATCATATATGGAATATATCGGCTCTCGCGGTTGGCAACTTTCCGACGGTTTAACCCCGATGGAATTATCCGGAAGTACAATCGGTGCCCCCAATTCTCCCACCGGACTCAATGTGATATAGTTTAAGATATGAATAAAAAAACAAAAATAACTAGCTTAACATTAATATTTTTTATTCTATTGCTTCCAGAGGCATCCTTTGCTTTGGATGGAGATATTTTGTATCAAAATTGTGTCACAGAAACTTGCGCTGGAGCCGGAAGTTCCAGTGGATGGTTAAGAACCGTTGAATCTCTGGGATGCGTATCGGGAGAATGTTTAAAATTAACAGCTTCTCCGAACGGTTCTTTGTATGGAGCAGGGAATACAGCTATCGGGACAGCGAGCGTCATAGGAAAAGACGAGATAACTGTTTATTATTGGATAAAATTTAATAAGTCAGCGCGAGATATTGCCGGTGGCAACATAAAGGCTTTCCGCCCTTTAACCGGGAGCTCTTATTATTTTGCAACCATGAATTCGCATTTTGGTGATGACTATTATTCGTCTGTTAACACCGGGCCAATGATCATTACTGACAAAGTAACATCCGTTCATATAGGTTATGGTTATTCTGAATTAATCGAGGGTAACAATTATTATAATCCGGATGGTCGTTTTGAATTTAATTTTACGGCTGGAGGACAATCTGGCTTCGGTGCATATTGGACAAATGTTCGTCATTGGATAAAAATGCCGACGACACTTGGAGGAAGTGATGGGGAGTCTAAAATATGGATTAATGATGAGCTGGTTGCAACTTTTATAAATCAATCAGCTGATGAAAATGCTTCAACTACGTTTAGCGGGTTTACTTTTTATCCTTCATCTGAAGCCACTGAGCCTTTTGAGCATTGGATGGATGAGATGGTTATCTTTGAAGGATATGTACCCCCAGATGGGGATTTCATTAATCCCCCCACTGGCCTCAATGTGATATAGTTTAAGATATGAATAAAAAAACAAAAATAATTTTCATTTCTCTTTTCTTAATCTTAAGTTTTTTTATCTTTTCAAAAACTTCTCAAGCGGCTTTCTTTCCTTTAGAAATAACTAATATCAAACCGGCCGGAACCGGTGACCCGGCTATCCCTTCCACCAACCGAATTTTCCGAGCTTATCCCGGAATCGAATACAATATCCGAGCCGCAGTAATCGGAGGAACCTATCCTTATACTTATTCACTCTCCAATCAACCCGAGGGAATGACTATCAATCCTAGAACCGGAGAAATCTCTTGGCCTAATCCTCAGTCAAACTCCGGGAATATCACACTGTCAGTTACAGACTCTGAATCAACCACAGTTTCGACGACATGGGAGATAGTTATATCCAACGCGGGGTTTTTCTTTATAGACAGTTATTATGATGGGAATTCGACCGGATCTTTTTCTCAGCCGTTCAAGACAATCTTGAATATGTTGGAGAGCGTAACGGATAAAACAGCCATTGTGTATTTTCGAGGGGGAAACTATGCACTTGCTCCATTTGGAATTAGCAACGACGGTCCTGAATATGCAGAGATGGCTGATCTTGTAGAACGGCAACCAACAAACATCGGAAATAGCCCGTTCACATGGATTGGATACCCTAGCGAAACCGTAAATGTAGAAGGGTGGGGATCAATAATTGCGGGAAATGTATATTTTGATAATCTTAATTTCAGCAATTTTATCAGCGGCCACGCCGTGAGAATGTCTTCGGTACAAAATTACAAAACTGTGCGCCGCTGTACTTTCAGCGGCATATCATCTCCGGTGTCACAAAATAACAATCAGGGATTTCTTTTTACGCGTGAATCAGGGTTGGGCTATTATTTTACCATCCAAGATAATGTTTTTTCAGACTTTACGGGTGTAGCCGCTATTGGTAGTCTATATGATGCTCCCAAAACCTTAATAGAAAATAATATAATTCACAACAACGGTGGAACATCTATTTCCGGTATTAATGTTGCCCTTGCTGTAAAGGATGATCTTGATGGATCATCTATTAGGGGTAATAGTATTGTAATGGCAAGCGTAGAGGCAATAGGCGCCGTTGTTAATGGCTTTATGTATGGAACAGATAAAGTTGAAATTTGTTTCAATTATTTCAAGACAACCGGTACCTCAAATATAACACCCTACACAACTTGCTCAATAAGAATAAACACTTCATCTTTCAGCCCGGAAAGATATACAACAAATTCATACTATTATAGAAATACGATAGTTGGAGATATTATCTTGGCTTATTATGATGGCGTAAATCCGGGTAAATTCGGAGACACTCTTATAAGCGAAAATGTGATAATCAATAGTAATTCGGAAACATCTAAATTTTGGATGCGTGACTACATTGGCTATGATAAAGACAAAACAATATGGACGATTAATCCATGGTTGGACTTTGTAGACATAGACAATCTTAAAAATACCAGCGAATCGGCATTAATTGACGCTAACGGTAAATTGCAAACTGATCAATTCGCCCATATCGGCTCTCGCGGTTGGCAACTTTCCGACGGTTTAACCCCGATGGAATTATCGGGAAGTACAATCGGTGCACCTGGTTCTCCCACCGGACTGACTATTTTTTAAAATTAATTTTTTTATTTTATTTATTATGAAAATTCCTCAGCAGTACGAATCGTTCGAGTACGCAGGCGGCATTAAATGGAGCGAGATTTTTTCCATCTGGAAATCTTATGAGGCTTATCAAAAAGACTGGGAGGCGCATTGGCTGGAGCGCGGATTTGAGTCTTGGGACGACTGGCGCAATAATTATGTCGCGCCGTTGGAGCCGGAGAAATGTTTGTGGAAAGTTTATCGCATTATCAAGCCGAATGAAGATGTTAATTTGATTTACGGCGTGCCGTCCCGCGGGTGGCAAGAAAAATGTTATCAAGGAGAGAAGACAAAGATGATTGGAGATATCTTAACCCATCAGACGGTAGCGGAAAATAAGAAAGTCAAATCGATAATAAAAAATTTTCCTTACCAAACAATGTTGACCGGAGTTATTAATGAGGGAAAAATTGTTTTGATAGAGGGGATGCATCGAGCTTTGGCTCTGGCCCAAATAAAAGATACCGAGGGGGATATAGTGATAGCTCTAACTCAATACGAAGGAGATTTGCCCTCAATCGGAAGGGGAAATGTTATTGTCTGATTTTTAAAGATAAAGCTAAATATTAATTATTAAATTTAAAAAATATGCATGATTTTATTTTGGCCAAAGAAATCGCCGATAAAATAAAAGAAGTTGCCCGGGAAAATAATCTGGAAAAAATTTCTCAAGTAGTCTTGGAATTGGGGACAGTTTCTCTGGCCCACGACGGATTTGAGGAACATGCGGAAGATATCAGTCTCGATAATCTCAGATTCGGTTTGGAGGAAATTTTGAAACAAGCCGGTTATGAAAATATCGATTTTAAAATCAGCAAAGTCGAGGGAGACAATTGGAAATTGGTGAGTATCGCTTAATATAAAAAGCGATAAAAAAACAGGCTTTCGAAAAAAACCTGTTTTTTTATTGCGGAAGAGCTATTTTAAACATTCCTTCCGGCGTGATGAAATAGGCCAGAGAATTTTTTTCATCAATCCGAATATCGACGGCTTCGGTTAGCGCCTGATTGGAAACAAACGCTTGCTTGTCGCCGTCTTTGTTGTATTTATCGAGCTCTCCATTGGTCTTGTCCAAGACATAGAGAGAGGCGGTGTTTCCATCGGTAAATATTTTGTCGATGGCAGATTCGCCGTCTTTTTTGAGTTCAAAATTTTGAATCTTTCGGTTAAATAATTTTATAACGGAATCTTTTTTGCTTAAATAAAGATTGCCGTCAATCGCCATTCCGGTGACGTTTTCAAAGTCGATATCGTCCTGGAGCCAATTTATCTTTTCTCCGAAACCGTTTTCCGCTCGGGGATAACGATAGATTTGTCGATTAAATGAGTCGGCGATATATAGATAGGTCAGATAAGAGCCGATAGTTTTAATTTCGGCGTTAGCGGGGATATTGATAGCATCGCTGTTAAATTTGAGAGAAATCGGACTAAAACTTATGAGAAGATTTTCTTCGTTAATCAAAAATAGCAAATTTAAATCATTCATGAAACAATAGTTTCGGGCATTTTTAAAATCTTCCGGGAAAGGATACTCTTTGTTATCCGTTACGGAAGCGATCCTATTTCGGCCGACGGCAAAAACGGAATTGTTAAAGATAAACGCGCCGATAAATTCCGAGTCGGAATAAATTTTTTCCGATTCTTTGTAGAACTCGGAAGAAGGATTAATCTTTAAATCCTCGGTCGGACTGGAAATTTCATTAACAACGGCAGAGTTTTCCTCTTTTTTGAAAAACCAAAAAGGAACAATTACGATGAATAAAATCAAAAACAAGGTAATTATTTTTTTGCGGGGGCTCATCTCGATAAAATTTTGTTTGATTTTGGAAAAGCGAGGAATGATTAAACCGAAGAAGTCGGTTATTTTTTTGAAATTAAATTTATTTTTAACCGACGAGGAGCAATTGATCGGAAATTTTATTTTTGAATTTTTTGTAATTTCGGGTAGCGGTGAATTTTGCGCGGACAGAGAGGGCGGAGCGGTTTTTCGCTCGGGCATTAGGTCATTTAGACGAGAGAGGAATTTTCGAGAGAAGTTCTTGGTATTTTGAGAAGAGGAAGTTTTTGGAAGGGGTTCTTTCGGAGCGGGAGCCTTTTCCGACCAAGTGTGATCATCCGGCTCAATCGGTTTTTTAAAAATATTTTCGATAAATTTTTTGGTTCGATACTTAAATTTCCTCAAATAATTTTCCTGAAACCAAAATCCGAAATCGGACATTTTTTCTTTGGCGATGATAAGCCAGGTTTCAAATTTGTTTTCTTCCGGAGAGGAGAAATCATCTCCCGAGTCGGTGATATAAATGTGGCCGGTTTTTTGGTTGGTGTAGGTTTTTTCTTGATTTTTTTCGGAGAGTTTTTTTTCTATTTCCGCCTTAACCGAATCCTCGGGTTTTTTGTCAAAAGCGGCGCTGCCGAATAGGTTTTTTTCGGTAGTCGGAGGAATCGGATCAATTTCTCCCTCCGAGATCATTTTTTGTTCCGAATTTTCTATTTTTTCCTTCATATCCAAGATAATCGTACCGGCGATCTCCAATTCGTTTATCAGTGCGGTTCTCAAAAATCGGATAAATTTTTCATTTTCAAACTCAAGGGCGTTTCTCTCTATTTCTTCAAGGCTAAAAACATGGGAAATATCATCGGTGGTTAAGATTAATTTGTCTCCTTTTTCCAATTTTCCGCTGGCGATATCGGTAAAAGTTTTAAGCGGATTGGCCGCTTCATCTTTGGGGGAGAGACTTTCGCTGATTTCCATTAATTTTTGATTTCTCAGGAGCAGAACTTTGGCATCGCCGGAAACGCTGAAATTTATTTGATCTTCAAAGATTGAACAGAGGACGGCGTCTATCTTGCCAATCCAATTGACATTGCCGTGATTGGCGATTTCAGCCAGAGATAAATTGACTTTGGCCAAAGTCGATTCAAAGCTTTCCTCGGGGCTTTTTTGGTGGCCGGCGAAATAAGTTTTTTTGGCTACCGAAGAAAGGAAGTTTACTATATAGGCCGAGTCGTCGGAAAGATCTTTGATTTCAAAAATTCCTAAAATCGTACCCAGTTTTTTTTGATCTACATTGCGGGAAGAAAAATTAACAACCTCCAAATAAGGATCAAGCTTCTTGTTGTTAACAATCATTATCTCGTTTATTTCCGGAAATATTTTTTTTTGTTTTCGGGCAGGCATAAGATAGAAAAGAAAAATTGAATAAAAATAATAAAAAAACAAAATTCCAAACTAAAAATTAGAAGCGGTTTTTTTACAGAAATTTATTTTTTGATGGAAAATTTAATTCCGCTCCGTTTTTGTTTTTAAGGTATTTTAATTATACCAAAGAAATGACAAACCTCAAAGAGAAAAAATAAATTTAAAACCCAATTTTATCTTTGGTTGATAAATCATTTAAAATATAAAGAATTAAGACAGTTTATGAGACAGGAACGAGCAGACTGGACTGCAAGCCCGCTCCGGCAAAATTATAGATTGAGTCGGGATCTTGCTATGACAAAAGAAAGGATAACCGTCGAATAGGGGAAAATATGTGAGCTTGATTTTTTTGCGGCGGTTGCGAAACGGTCGAATATCGGTTAAAATTGAAATGTGATAAATTTTTGTTTTCGTTATTAATTTTTTTGTTTTATGAAGGAATATTTCCTGAAAAATAGGGTCACAGTCATTTTGATTGGGATTTTGATTTTGGCCGGTTTTTTGCGTTTTTATAATTTGGGAGAAAAATCTTTTTCGGCCGACGAGTTTTTGGGGGTCAACACGGCCTACGGTTATCTTCAGACCGGAGAGTGGCGAAGGTGGGATTTTAACTGGGAGCGTCCGTTTGAGGACAATCTTTACTTTAAAACTTTTTTTGATTTTGATTTTTGGGGTGACGGAGAAGATACTTATACCAGAGCCTGGGCTTATAATTGGCAGGTGGCGCAATCGTTGCGATTTTTACCGGACAGTCAAGAGTGGTCTTATCGAACAATGGGTGTTTTGTGGGGAATCTTGGCGGTATTTATAATTTATCGGGTGACTTTAGGTTTCACAAAAAACAAGGCTATCGCTTTGCTGGCAGCCTTTCTTTTGGCTTTTAGTTTGGACGGGATAGAATTTTCTCGGCGGATGAGAATGTATATTATGTTTATGCCGGTTTTTTTGCTTTTGGCTTACGCGGCTTTTAATTTTTTCGAGTCTCGAAAGCTTCCGCAACAGAAGTGGCTCAGGCTTTTAAACAAAAAAACAAAACTTAATTTTATCTATTTTCCGCTCCTGTTGTTTTTGGGTATTTTGAGTATGCATTTACATCTTTTGACCGCTAACTTTGTTTTTGTGGCTTTGGTATATTTCTTAGTGCTGGCGGTGGTGGAATGGAAAAAAACCAAGAGTTTTTACAACCATTATTCTTTTTATTCAACCTTGGCGATTGTTTTGGCGATCGTCTTTTTTATTCAAGGAAACGCTTTGACCGCTTCTTTGAGCTGGCAAGATCATTTTTCTTATTTAAACAATTCTTTTTTCGATTATGCCAATTGGATTTTGGCCGGGGCGCTGTTACTTTTAGGATCGTTCTATTTGATAAAAGAAAAAACCAAAGCGGGTATTTTTATTTTTTTAAATTATGCGGTGATTCTTTTTTTAGCCGTTTTTTTATGGGACAGAAATGTCGGAGCGCAATATTTGTTTTTTATCAAACCTTTTCAAATAATTTTGATTGCGGCGGGAATCTGGCGAGTGGCCGATTTTTTGCGAGAAAATTCCAAAGCGCATAGTCGGGAAATATATTTGGCCGCGATGGCGATTATTTTGGTGCTGTTGATAAATTTCGGATATTTTTTCCAAGAAGAAAACGCTTATCGCCAAACTTCTCGCTCGGAAAATCCGGATTATAAAAAAGTTTTCGGTTATGTTGTGAAGCATAAAGACGACGAAGATGTTTTAATAACGAGGGCTTTTAGGAATTTTTATTGGCAAGGCGCCGGTATCAAGGTTTATTCGATGGGCGGAGAAAGAGCGGAAGAAGGAGAGAAAAAGATTACCCTTACTCGTTTAAAGGAAATAATCGCCGCCAACCCTTCCGGTTGGATAGTCTATTCGGATAATGATGAAAATTTTATTTCCAAGGAAGCGCAAAAATATATGGAGAAAAATTTGACTAAAGTTAATAATCTTCAGGTCCGAGGGCCGATAAACGTTTATCATTGGGGGGAAATTAAAAAATAAATTTTACAGGGAATGAAAAACGAGAAGGGAAAAAATTTAAAAATAAATTTAAAAATCTTGGAAAGTTTAAGTTTTCTTAAAAATAAATATTTTTGGATTTTTTTGTTATTTTTCGCGATCGGAGTTTTTTTGCGGGGTTATAAATTCGAACCGTGGCTTCATTTCGAATTGGATCAGGCCAGGGACGCGGTTCTTATTGACGAATCTTTGGAGGGCGGGGTTTCCAAGCTACCCCTTTTGGGGCCTCGGGCGGCCGGAAGTTATTTGCGCTTGGGTCCGATTTTTTATTATATCGAATACGGTTTTTCTTTTTTGGTCGGGAGTTCGGTTTTGGGCTCGGCTTTAGCCAGCTTATTTTTCTCCGTTTTGGCCATGATTGTTTTTTATTTCTTTTTGCGGAGATTTTTTTCCAAGGATTTATCTCTGGCTACCGGGTCGATTTTCGCCACCTCTCTTTTTTTGGTGACTTATGCCAGATTTGCTTGGAATCCCAATCTGATTCCTTTTTTTGCAATCGCTTTTTCTTGGGCGCTTTTGCAGGCGGTAGACGGAGAAAACAAGAAAAGGCAAGGGGCTTGGTTGATGACAAGCGCTTTTCTTTTCGGAATTTTGGCCCAGTTGCACTTTTTGGCTTTGATTATCGTTTTTTTGGCGGGGGTGATTTTTTTGGTATTTAAAAGACCGAAAATAAAATTTGTTTTTTGGGCGGGGAGTGTCTTGATCGTCTTTTTTTTGCATCTGCCTATGGTTATCAATGACATAAAAAGCGAAGGAGGAAATATCAAGCAGTTGACGGGAACGGTAGGAGAAAAATCCGAGAGTAAAAAAGATTATGATTTGGCGGAAAAGGTGGTTAAAAATTTCAGTGAAAACGCTTTGAGCTATTGGACAATCGTTACCGGTTCTCAGGCGGCCGAATTGCCCAGGATCGCTTTTGATTTTCAGAGTAAAAAAATAGAAGTCGATTGTGTCGGAGCTTGTCGCCAAAATCTACACAAGGGCTTGTTGGCCTCCGTATTTTTTGCTTTGGGGGCTATTATTTTGATTTGGAAAACGATCAGAGAAAAAAATTTACGCAAAAAAGATTTTTTGATTTTTAACGGGATAATGTTTGTTGTTTCCTTTGTTATTTTTACTCTGTTGGCTTACGATATTTCTCCTCGTTTTTATTTGATTGTAATCGCTTTACCGTTTGTTTTTTGGGGGTTGATAGTTTATGAAATAAGTCGGGTGATAAAAATAAAAAATTTAGGTTGGGCCTTCGCTATTGTTTTTGCGGCTTTCAATCTTTATTTCACGACGGAATATTTGAGACAATTGGCCAAGACTGCAAGCGAGCCGATAAGTATCGGAACAGATAAAATTTTGCGCCAAAAAACCAGAATTACCTGGGAACAGCAAAACGCCATCGCCGATTATATGGAAGAAAAACATCAAAAGAACGGTTATGCGATTCTTTTCTATGGGCAGAGCGAATTTCATCGAGCTTTCAGCTATTTGTTGGATAAAAAAGAAATTCCTCGGGACGGACTCAGTGTGAGCGCCGGCGCCCCCATTTGTCAAAAGGTAAATTATTTTTTGATTATTCGCACTCAGTCGAATAAAAAATCTCTTGCCAAATATTTCAAGAAATTTTCTTTATTTGAGGAAAAGCAATTCGGCACCTTGACGGTCTATCATCTGAATCCGAAAAAAGAATTTATCAATTGCGAAGCACCCGATGTTTCCAAGTTTAGAACTTATAAAAACGAGGGCGGAGCGGTGTCCAAAAGATATATTTGGGAAGAAATTTTGGGTGAGGAATAATTCTTATTTTTTTAAAAATGAAAATATTATTTTTTAATTACGAATATCCGCCGTTGGGAGGAGGAGCCGGAAACGCCACTTATTATATTTTAAAAGAATTTTCCAAGATAAAAGATTTGGAAGTGGATCTGATTACTTCTTCCGTCAATAAGGAGTATTCGACCGAAAAAATCGGAGAAAACATTACCGTCCATAAAATTCCTATTGGCAAAAACGCCGCCAATTTGCATTTTCAGTCTCAAAAAGATTTGCTTGTTTACAGCTGGAAGGCGCTTAGATTGGCCGGTAAATTAACGCGAGAAAAAAAATACAATCTGTCACATTCTTTTTTTACCGTTCCTTGCGGAGCGATTTCTCTGTGGTTAAAACTGACCAAAAAGATTCCTTACATTGTGTCTCTGCGCGGTTCGGATGTGCCGGGTTACAGCGAGAGATTTACGGCGCTTTATGCTGTCCTAAAACCCTTAATAAGACTAATCTGGAAGCAATCGGCAAGCGTGGTTTCCAACAGCCGAGGTTTGAAAGACTTGGCCCTCAAAACAAACAAAGCGCAAAAAATCGAGGTAATTTTTAACGGAGTCGATACGGAGGATTTTTATCCCGACGAAGTTTTGCGACCGAAAGAAAAATTTATTATTACCGTCGGAGCAACCCGTATCACCGCTCGTAAAGGAATCAATTATTTAATCGAGGCTTTGAGTGTCCTGGTTCCCAAATATCCGAATATTTTTTTACATATCATGGGAGATGGAAACGAAAAAGAAAACTTGGAAGCGATGAGTAAAAAGATGAATTTGCGGAATAACATTGTTTTTTTGGGCAGAATTCCGCGAGAAAAAACCGGACCGTACTATCGGGAAGCCAGCTTATTTGTCTTACCGTCTCTGAACGAGGGGATGAGTAACGCCATGTTGGAGGCTTTGGCTTCGGGGTTGCCGATTTTGACCACCGAAACGGGCGGGACGGCGGAACTGGTCAAAGAGGGAGAAAACGGCTATACTGTAAAAATGAAAGATGCCGAGGATTTAGCCGAGAAGATTGAAATTATTTTTAAGGACAATGACTTACGAAAGCGAATGGGAATGACGAGTCGGGAATTGGCCGAGCGAATGAGTTGGAAAAATGTTTCGCGAGAGTATTTTGAGTTGTATCAAAGGATTTGGAAATAGAAGGGATTGATTTTTAAATTAAAATAAAAAATGAGAAATATCTATAGAACAATCGGGCTGATTCTTTTTGCGGTTAATTTGGTCTTGGCCGGGTTTGCTTATTATATTTATCAGTCCGGAGAAAAAAAGATTGCCAAATCGGAAGAGGCGCATAAGCAAGCCATAGCCGAACTGGAAACCAAATATGCCTTCAAGCCGATGTCGGAAATTTCTTTGGAAAAAATAATGCAAGAAATAGAAGCTTCCGGTCAGCGGGAGTCCGGCGTTTTGTCGGCGGATATGGAAAAAATGCTCGCGAGTTTGGATAAGGAAACTCGCTATTGCGGAACGGAAGGGGATTTTTTTAAGGCTTATTTGGGTGAAGCGGTGAGATCTCTTTCTTTGGAGGGAGAACAAGCCAGGGTTGCCTCTTTTAAAGCGGCGGCGGCTTCCTCGGTGCCGGCGGTGATAATTTGCATCGATGATAAAAAATTTGTCAATGTTCCCGAGGCAAATAAAGCGGTTTGCGAGGGGATGGGTAATTGGCCGGATTTTAATAATTTATACGGAGCCAGATGGGGCGGATGCGATTTTCAAATAGATAAAAAGAAGGAGACTTTCGAATATTGCGCCGTTTACGGAGATACCAAAGCGGTGTGTAATCAAGGGGGATGTAATTTTGTAAACAATTAATTTTATGAATAAAAAAACAATTTTAACCGGGGATCGGCCGACCGGCCGATTGCATCTGGGGCATTATGTCGGTTCGCTCAAAAAGAGGGTGGAAGCGCAAAACGATTTTAATCAATTTATTATGATTGCCGATGTGCAGGCCTTGACGGATAATTTTTCCAATCCGCAAAAAGTAAGAGACAATATCAATGAGGTGACTTTGGATTATTTGTCGGTGGGTATCGATCCTCAAAAAAGCACCATCCTGATTCAATCGATGTTGCCGGAACTTTTTGAACTGACCACTTATTATCTCAATTTGGTGACTTTGGCGAGATTGCAGAGAAATCCGACCGTCAAGACTGAAATCGCCCAAAAAGGTTTTGATAAAAGTTTGCCGGTGGGTTTTTTGGTTTATCCGGTTAGTCAGGCGGCCGATATCACCGCTTTTAAGGCTGATTTGGTGCCGGTGGGAGAGGATCAGTTGCCGATGATAGAGCAAACCAACGAAATCGTGCGTCGGTTCAATCATATTTACCAAACAGAGACATTGAAAGAGTGTGAAGCGGTTCTTTCGGCTGTGCGGAGACTTTCGGGAACGGACGGTAACGCCAAAATGGGTAAATCATTAAACAATGCGATTTATCTTTCCGATTCGGAAGATGAAATCAAGAAAAAAGTGATGGGAATGATGACCGACCCCGCCCATTTACGAGTGGAAGACCCCGGTAAAGTGGAAGGCAATCCGGTTTTTGAATATTTGGAAGCTCTTGACGAGGATAAAGCCGGTCTGGAAGAACTGAAAAATCACTATCGCCAAGGCGGTTTGGGAGATGTGGAAGTTAAAAAAAGACTGATAAAAGTTTTGGAAGATTTATTATCTCCGATCAGGGAGCGTCGGCAAGAATTTGCCCAAAAACCGGAATTTTTGAGGGATGTATTACTAGAGGGAACACAGAAAGCTCGCTTGGTGACTCAGGCAACACTCAATGAAGTCAAGGAGGCGATGAAAATAGACTATTTCTAGTTTCTTGTTTTAAATAAATCGACCCGCCAAAGCAATGTTATGCTTTGGCGGGTTTTTAGCCTCTTTTTCTCTTTATTTTTTTCTTCTGCGCATCGAAGAGGCCATTCCCATCAGCCCGATACCGAATAGCAACATTGTGGACGGTTCGGGAACGGGAACAGTGGCGGTGAGGGGTGTGTCGGCGACGAAATCAAAATTTCCAAGCCCGTAAGATTTGGGCGCGCCTTCTTTTGTCTCCAAGACAAAACTCAGATAGCTCTGGGATTCGAGATTGATTTTTTCCAAATAACCGAGAGTTGCGGACAAGGGAAAGCTCCAGGAATCAAAAATTGTCAGCTGAGGACTTTCTTCGTTCCAGAAAAATCCTTCCGAGGAGGCGGTTACCAAAAAACGGGGATTTTCAAATTTGAGCAAAGAAATTTCAGAAATAAAAACCGAGATTTCCATTTGCAGAGAACCGTTTTCCGGAGTAAAAAATCCGGCGCCGAAAATTTCCGACTCGGAACTCAACTTTAGCGGGTCCGGTTTTATCTTGACCAGGCCGGACTCATAAGTCGTGACTCCTTCGGAAAAAGTTTCCCATTGAATCGGGGTGGCTAAAGCGTTTTCGGAGACCCCCAAAATGGTGGCCGAAAAGAAAAGAGACATAGCCGCTTTCTTAAGATAAATCTTTTTTACCTCTTAACTCCCTTTTGTTTTTTTGATTTTTTAAAGACTTGGCCGATTGACACACATTCCTAAAAATATCACAGGGGAATTTTTTGTCAAATTTAAAACCCGCTTACACGATGTTTTGTGTAAGCGGGTCAAAACTTCCTCCTTCCCCGGGAAGTTTTATTGTTTGCGGCGACGAGCAACGGCCGAAAGTGCGGCCAGTCCGGTGCCGAAAAGGAGCATTGTGGCGGGTTCGGGAACGGGGGCGGTATGATAGGAAACGCTATACATCCCCCCCGAAGGCATGATCATATCGAACTTGGTATGCATGCCAAGGGTTACCGTAAAATCGGTATCCTTGAAATTGTTTAGATCAACCGAGAGAGTGCCCTGAAAGAATTCTTCCTGGCAATCGGGCCATGACTGACCGCCCCAATTCCAAGAGAAGAATGGAGTGGGAGAGTCTTCTTTCCAGACTTCAACAAAAAAGCTGTCATAATACTTGGAATCCCAAGTCCAAAGATCGGCGTAGATGTCAAGCAGTCCGCCCCCCGTAATCTCGAAGGAGGCCGAATATTCGCCGATCATTTGAAGGCAGCAGCACCACTCCTTTCCCAGCCACACGGAGTCGTCGTTTGTCACGACTCCTCCGATAATTGGAGTTTTGATGTCAACCCAATCGATTGAAGTGGCCGACGAGGTGCCGACCAGTGAAAAAAACACCACGGCAAGCAAAGCGGCAACTCTCTTCATAATGCTCCTCCCTCTTGTTTTTTTTGAAAAAATAAAAACCTGTTTAGGTACTGGGCCGAGAATAGCATAAAAAAGGCAAAAAGTCAACGGTTCGGTTTTAATTTCGGATTTTTGGTATATAATGGTAAAGTAATCAAAAGAAAAACAATGTTTAAAAAAATATTATTTGTTTTGTTTATAGTTTTCTTCTTTTTATTTTTTGTTTTTCTGGGGGCGGCGATTATTTACAGTCAGCAAAAGAAAATCTCCCTCCGGCAAGAATTAAAAGAGGATTCAAAAAAAATCATCAGTCAGATGGTCGGGATTGTATATCGAGAAGGGGAAGAACATAATCCCAAGGGGGACATGATTCCCGATTGGATCGATGATTGGCTAAAAAGAGAGATAAAAGAAAGACTATAAAAATATGAGAATTTATGCCAAAGTTATCCCGCGAGCCTCTCGCAATGAAGTCGAAAAAAAGGGAGAAAATGAATATAAAATCAAAGTGACCGCTCCGCCGGTCGGCGGGGAGGCCAATCAAATGGTGATAAAGATCTTGGCCAAACACTTTAAAACGGCCAAAAGCGCGATTACTATCGCGGGTGGCAAATCGGCCAAGATAAAAATTATCGATATTGATTTTTAGTCGTTTTTGTGGTATAATTAAAAAATGTTGAAAATAGTCGGTATTTAATATTAAAGGGTAATTCGGTTTATTTTTAATTTTTGAATTTTTTAATTTTTAAATAAACTGACGGAGAATTATTTTTTTGCAAAAATAAAAACAGAGTGTCTCTGCGAGTAAATTTTGCCTGCCCCGTCAGATAATATCTGACCGGGGTAGTCAAAATTTACGTGGCAGTTTCGGACGAGATTGTCGCGTCGGAGTACCTCCTCGCAATGACAAGATCTTTCCCGATGACAGTTGAGTGATGACTTGATGACAAAATCCCCTCATTGCCAATTATTCATTCTTAATTCTTCATTCTTAATTCTTGCTCCCGATTCCCGATTACAAGTTACCAATTACTATTTTTTAATTTTTCAAATTCTTTTGCCAATTCCAAGCGTCGCGCAATGAATCTTCCAATGACTTTTCGCTTTGCCAATTCATTTCTTTTTTTATTTTGGAAGCGTCCGCAAAACAGGCGGCGATGTCTCCGTCGCGACGAGGTCCTATTTCATAAGGCACCGGGACGCCGTTAACTTTTTCAAAAGTTTCGATTATTTCCAAAACGCTGTGGCCCTCTCCGGTGCCCACGTTAAAAATATCATAAAAAGGAACCTCTTTTTTGCTTAGGTATTCCAAAGTTTTGAGGTGTGCTTGAGCCAAATCGACCACATGGATGAAATCTCTTACTCCGCTGCCGTCGGGAGTGGGATAATCGTTGCCGAAAACAGTCAGCTTTTCGCGGATACCGGCGGCGGCTTGGGTGACATAAGGCACCAGATTGTTGGGCGCGCCGAGAGGCAATTCGCCGATTAATCCCGAAGGATGGGCGCCGATCGGATTGAAATATCGCAGGGCGATAGCGGAAATGTTTCGGTTTCCTTTGACGGTGTCTTCGATAATGTCTTCGCAAATTGTCTTGGTGTTGCCGTAAGGGCAGTTGGCTTTTTTTCGCGGAGCGGTTTCAAAGATCGGATTGGAATCGGGGTCGCCGTAAACGGTGGCGGAGGAAGAAAAAACCAAATTTTTTATTTTGAATTTTTGCATTTTTTCCAAAATCGAGATAAGCGAATTGAGATTGTTTTTGTAATAATCCAGGGGCTTAGCAATCGATTCGCCGACCGCCTTAAAAGCGGCGAAGTGTATCACGCCTTCAATATCCCTCTCTTTATTTAAAACCTCTTCTAAAAAATTCGAATTGTTGCAGTCGCCTTCGTAATAGATGATGTTTTGTTGGGTAATCTGAGCGATTCGGTGGATTATCCACTTTTGGGAATTGCAAAAGTTATCGATAATTATCGGAGTGTGGCCGGCCTTGATCAACTCCACGCAGGTATGGGAGCCGATAAATCCCGCTCCGCCGGTAACTAAAATTTTCATAAGGTTGTTTTTTTTATTTTTAACATTAACAATATTAGCACATTAACATTTGATTTAAAATCTTTTATTTGGCTCGGAAAGGGTATATAATGAGGGGTAATAACTGATAATTTTTTACAATATGCCTTTATCATGGAATGAAATAAAATCGAGAGCCATTGAATTTTCCAAAGAATGGGAAAATGAAGTTTCTGAGGATGCGGAAGCTAAATCTTTTTGGGATGATTTTTTTAATGTTTTTGGGCTAACTCGCCGGAGGTTAGCTAATTTTGAATTTCAAGTCAAAAAGCACGGAGGCAATGCTGGTTTTATTGATTTGTTTTGGCCGGGAATGTTGATTGTGGAGCATAAATCCCGCGGAAGAGATTTGGAAAAAGCTCATACTCAAGCGATGGATTATTTCCCAGGGATAAAAGAAAAAGATTTGCCCAAATATATCTTGGTTTCTGATTTTGAAAGATTTAGACTTTTTGACTTGGAAGAAAATACCGAGCAAGAATTCCTCTTAAAAGATTTGCATAAAAAAGTCCATCTGTTTGATTTTATTGCCGGCTACAAAAAACAAGAATACAAAGAAGAGGACGAAGTAAATATTAAAGCAGCGGAATTGATGGGGAAGCTTTATGATGTGATGATTGAAACTGGTTATAGCGGGCATGAGTTGAATGTTTTTTTAGTAAGGATTTTGTTTTGTCTTTTTGCGGATGACGCCAATATTTTTTTGCATCATCAATTTCGCCATTATCTGGAAAATCGTACTAGTGAAGATGGGAGTGATACGGGTATGCATTTGGAGGGCTTATTTAATGTCCTAAATACGCCAATTGAAAAAAGACAATCTACTCTTGATGAAGAATTGAGTAAATTTGAATATGTAAATGGAGGGCTTTTTGCGGAAAAAGTTTCCTGTCCTTCCTTTAATTCGGAAATGAGAAAGAGATTGCTCGAAGCCTGCGCTTTTGATTGGTCAAAAATTTCTCCAGCCATTTTTGGTTCGCTTTTCCAATCCGTAATGGATAAAGATGAGAGACGGCATTTGGGGGCGCATTACACCAGTGAAAAAAATATTTTAAAACTTATCAAACCTCTATTTTTGGATGAACTTGAGGAGGAGTTGAAGTCTTGCGGGAAAAATATCAATAAACTGAATGATTTGCATGAAAAAATTTCTAAACTCAAATTTCTTGATCCAGCTTGCGGTTGTGGAAACTTTTTGATCATTGCTTATCGAGAACTCAGGCTTTTGGAATTGGAAATTCTAAAAAAACATTTTGGAGAAAGTCAGCTTTTGCCTTTTGATATTAAGGGAATTATAAAATTAAAACCTGAACAATTTTTTGGGATTGAAATAGAAGAATTTCCGGCCAAAATCGCCCAAACGGCAATGTGGTTGATGGATCATCAGATGAATGAAATGGCTAGCCAAACATTTGGCAAAAATATTGTCGATTTGCCATTGGGCAGAGGGGCGGAGATTTTTATCGGTAATGCTTTAGAGAAAGATTGGGAAGAAGTCGTATCTAAAAATGAGCTTTCTTATATTCTTGGCAATCCGCCTTTTATTGGACAACACTTGCAAAATGCAGAACAAAAGCGAGGTATGGAAAATGTATTTGGAAAAATAAAGGGGTTTGGTGTCTTGGATTATGTTTCCGCTTGGTATATTAAGGCTGCACGATATATACAAAATACAAATATTGCAGTTGCTTTCGTATCGACAAACTCAATTACTCAAGGAGAGCAGGTTAGTATATTGTGGAATGAACTTTTAAATAATTATGGAATTAAAATTCATTTTGCTCACAAGACATTCAAGTGGAACAATGAAGCACGTGGAAAGGCAGCAGTTTTTTGCGTAATAATTGGATTTGCTAATTTTGATAAGGATAAAAAATATCTCTATGAATATGAAAATATAAAAGGTGAGCCTCATGAAATGGTGGTAAAAAATATTAATCCATATCTTATAGAAGCCGATAATCTTGTTATTCCATCAATAGGAAAACCAATTTGTGAAGTTCCAAGGATGGTTTATGGAAACAAGCCAGTTGATGGAGGAAATTTAATCATAGGGGACGATGAATTTAAATCAATAATTGAAAAAAATCCTGAAATAAAAAAATTTATTAAACCACTTATTAGTGCGAAAGAATTTTTGCACAATAAAAGAAGGTGGGTATTGTGGCTAGTAGGAGTGAATCCGCATGATATTAAAAAGGCTCTAGACCATCAGAAGCTATGATATAATAGCCATATGATGCTAAACAA
>JAZHDF010000096.1:0-9415 GCA_036584565.1 Candidatus Moraniibacteriota bacterium | reverse complement strand
CTTTTATGACAAAGAAACCAAAGAAATAATCAATTCTCCGGACTGGTTTATTACTGAGAGGGAAATAGAAGCCTACCAGAGAAATAACAAGGGGGGCAAACAGAGGACAATTTGTTCTGGATTTAGATACAAACCAATTGTGGACGAAAATTGTTGAATTTTGGGATTTTGAAAATGGCGAATCAATTATCAGAGAACTATTTAGTCAAACTGAAAAATATCAAAGTGGTAAAGATTCTTATTCAACAATGAATGTTTTACTTGGAGAATGGGAAAGGTTAAAATTAGGTAATATCGCATGGCCTTTTTCGCAAGGAGATTTTGACGGTTTTGTACAAAGATTAAATGCTGAAAATTCTGATGGTTTTCAAAAAGACGAAAAAGTAAAACATGCAGCTGTAAAATACAGAAGAATTAAAGAGATAAATACAGTAAGAAACGATTTTATTGAAACATTAATTTTTGAAAAAAATAAAAATATTTTACCAACACTAAACCATAGAAGAGGTGTGGACTTTTTTATAAACGGAATTTCATTTGATCAAAAAGTTGCAAAAAGTCCAACAAATGAATTTAAAAGAGATTTTGGAGAAAATTGGAAAGATTATGCAGTTCAAAATCCTCATAAAGTGGCTGAATATCTTTATAAATATCAAGATGAAGGAAGATTTGGTGCTGACAGCAGATTATTAGTAGTCTATCTAGATGAAGATGTTTCAATAGAAAAGATTGCAAATATTATTGAGGAAACTGATTTAGAAAATCCTTTAGCGATTAATTTTGAATATACACATAATAAAGGTAAACCGACCGAGAAAATTAAAACATACAAAGTTAATTGTTTTACAATTCTATTAAAAAATTAGCTATGAATTATATTGGATCAAAAAAATCACTCTTACAATTTTTAGAAGAATCAATTTATCAAGTAGTTGGTAAAAAAGATTTTACTTTTTTAGATTTATTTGCAGGAACTGGAATTGTTGGACAACATTTTAAAAGCAAGGGACACAAAGTTATTGCCAATGATTTACAATATTATAGCTTTGTTCTTAATAAAAACTATATTGAAAATCATCAAGTTTTAAAATTTATAGGACTAGAGAAAGATTTAAAAGATTTGAAAAATATAGATTTTGAGAAAAGAGCTGATTTTGTATGCAAATTTTTAGATAGTTTAGAATTGAAAGAAGGTTTTATTTATAAAAATTATTGTTTAGGTGGCACAAAAGACAAAGAATTTCAAAGACAATATTTTTCTGATGAAAATGGCAAAAAGGTAGATACAATAAGAGAAAAGATAGAAGACTGGAAAAAAGAAAATAAAATTAATAATAATGAATACTATTTTTTACTTGCTACTCTTATTGAAAATATAGACAAAGTAGCAAATACTGCCTCTGTTTATGGTGCTTTTTTAAAACAATTAAAAAAATCAGCACAAAAAGACTTTTTAATGAAGCCAGCAAATTTTGTACTCAATGACAATGAACACAATGCTTACAATGAAGATATTGAGACTTTAGTAGAAACAGTACAAGGAGATGTTTTGTATCTTGATCCACCATATAACCATAGACAATATGCTCCAAATTATCATTTATTAGAGACAATTGCTAAATACGATAATCCGAAGATAAAAGGAAAAACTGGACTTAGAGATTATTCAAATCAAAAGTCAAAATTTTCACAAAAAAAATATGTATTAAAGTCTTTTGAAAATATTATTCAAAAAGCAAATGTAAAATATATTTTTTTGAGCTATAATAATGAGGGTTTAATGACAGAAGAAGAAGTTAAAACTATTATGTCTAAAAGAGGTAAATACGGAATATTCAAAAAAGAATATAGCAGATTTAAAGCAGATAAAACAGAAAATAGAAATCACAAAGCAAATTCAGTAGTTGAATATTTACATTATGTTGAGTGCAAATAAGGAGTTTTGAAAAATGAAATTAACCCCTAACCCCTCTTTCATTTTTCAAAACAAAAAAATAAAATACAAATATAAAAAGCCCACCAAAAACGGAATAATTTTGAAAGCTTACGCACAAAAATTCTAACGGGAGAGAGCAATGGAAAAGAATATTAAAAATAGTGAAAAACCCAAAAGCACCCTTTTGACTACTTCAGCAGACGGCTCTTGGTTTGATGCGAAAACAGAAGTTAAATCATCAAACACTGTGTGTCAAACTTGTATACGAATGCACAACGTTATTGCTCTTTTTAAAAAAGCGCGGCTATCATAACCCGAATTTCTTGGAGATGAAAAAAATTTTTCATCTCCGCTTTTAAAAATTATTTTTTGTATAGCCTGTATGGGGAGGAGTGTCCGGTTTAGGAGTCTTCCTCAGTCAAAAACTTCCCGATTTTGTCATCCCGTAAATTAAAATTTCTTAGCGATTCGCCAGCTGGCGGAGAGTGTTAGAAATTTAATTACCTGCCTGCCGGCAGGCAGGTACAGGATCTCCGCCTATAAATAAGGGGACTTAAAATTAGTTTGAGATTCCACATAGGTGATTTTTAAAAGCTCTCCGCCATTCGATTTGAGGCGGATCGCTTAGAAAATCTACCTTCTGGAATGACAAGAAAATATTAATAACGCTGTAAAATCTAACATTTTATCTTTATAAATAAGCTTAATATTTCTTGACTTCTTTGACAAATTCGGCCAAAAGTTTCTTTTCTTCCACTTTTTTGATAATTTTGCCTTGTTTCATAATCAGACCTACGCCTCGCCCGCCGACAATCGCCAAATCCGCTTCGCGCGCTTCCCCCGGACCGTTAACTACGCATCCCATCACCGCCACTCGGATATCCTTATCGATTCCCGCCAAGGCTTTTTCCACTTCCTTGGCCAATTTTATCAAGTCAATTTCCGTCCGACCGCAAGTCGGGCAGCTGGTTATCGAAATTCCTCGCTTTCTCAAGCCCAAAGATTTCAAAATTTCCCAAGCCACCTTGACTTCTTCGACCGGATCGGCCGTCAAAGAAATCCTCAAGGTGTCCCCGATTCCGTCATAAAGCAAAATCCCCAGACCGATCGAAGAAACAATCGTCCCCCGAAAAGCCGTCCCCGCTTCCGTCACTCCGATATGCAAGGGGTAATCGACTTTTTTGGATAATAAGCGATAAGCTTCGACCGTTCTTTCGATGTCGCTGGCTTTCAAAGAAATCGCAATATCATAAAATTTGTTTTTTTCCAAAATTTTTATATGTCGCATAGCCGACTCCACCATCCCCTCCGGAGTTACTTTGTTTTTATATTTGGCCAAGATATCTTTTTCCAAGGAACCGCCATTGATACCGATCCGAATAGGAATCTTCTTTTCTTTGCAAGCCTTGACCAACATGGTCACTTTTTCTTCGTCGCCGATGTTACCGGGATTAATCCTTAGCTTGTCGATCCCCTGCCGAATTGACTCCATAGCGTATTCGGCGGAAAAATGAATATCCGCCACCAAAGGGATATTAATTTGTTTTTTTATTTTCCCCAGAGCCTTGGCCGCTTCCATATCCGGTACCGCCACCCGGATAATCTCGCAACCGGCCTGAATCAGTTTTTTTATCTGAGCCACTGTCGCTTTGACATCCCGAGTATCGGTATTGCACATCGATTGGATCGCGATCGGAGCGTTACCGCCGATGAAAACATTACCCACTTTTAT
Organism: Candidatus Moraniibacteriota bacterium; assembly: GCA_036584565.1. GTDB lineage: Bacteria > Patescibacteriota > Minisyncoccia > Moranbacterales > UBA9337 > UBA9337. The sequence goes on along the minus strand of JAZHDF010000096.1, from coordinate 5,747 downwards.
TTTTCTGGTCTTTTTTCTTTTAATCATAAATAAAAAGTTAAAAAATTATTTATCAAATACTACACATTTTACGATCTCAAAATAAAAAAAATCTTAAAAAGATTAAATTTCCCGCTCCATCATATAATCCGCCACCCCGGATAAGAAATCTTTGGCTTCTTTTTTAAAGCTCAGTCCTTTTAGCGCTTCTTTACCCTCTCCGATAAGTTTTCTAGCCAAATCTTGGGAATACTCAAGGGCGGAAGTTTCTCTTATAACTTTTTTAAACAGCTCTATTTCCTTGAGCGTGATGTTTTTTTTGCCCAATAATTTCCGAATAATCTTCTTTTGCTCACCGGTCCCTTTTTCCAAGGCTCTGACCACCAAGAGGGTTTGTTTGCCTTCGCGAATATCCGAACCGACCGGTTTACCAATCTTTCTTTCATTACCAAAAACTCCCAAAATATCATCTTGAATCTGAAAGGCGATTCCGATCGGTACGGAAAATTTGGAAATAGCTCTCAGAACCTTTTCGTCCGCTCCGGCTAAAATCGCCCCCAAATGCAAAGGTCCCTCGATAGTATATTTGGCGGTCTTATTTTTATACATATCCAAAACCTCCGGCTCAGTTGACCTTCTCCGATGTTCAATAAAGACATCCTGCGCTTCTCCAACCGCCACTCGAGCGACAATATCCTGCAAACGAGAAAGCGCTTGAATCACTAACTCGGGAGGAAAGTTTGATTGAAATAAAACCCGATTACCTAAAGCGCCGATAATATCCCCCACCACGATGGCAATAGAATTGCCGAAATGCCGAGAGTCCCTTTCTCCGTGACAAAGTTTTTTTCCTTTTTGATCGTAAAGAGTATGAATAGTTTTTTCTCCGTGACGAGTCTTGTCATTATCAATAATATCATCGTGAATCAAAAGAAAAATATGAATCAACTCGATACTGATAGAGGTTTTGATAATTTCCTTTTCCGACTCCCCTCCGACACCCCTGTAGCCCCAATACATCAAAGCCGGACGCAGTCGCTTACCCCCAGACAAGGTTATTTTTTTTACCTGCTTGAGCGCGTCCGTAGTGATAAAATTATTTTTTTTAGAATCAGCAATTATTCTATCAAAAAAAAATTCCAACTCCGGATCGACTCTATCCCTGAAATTTTTCAATTCTTCTTTAATATTCATAAACAAATTAATTACTCTTTGGAAAACCTCTTAACTAATCAACTATTTAACCAACTTAACTAATCCCAAGCTTAACGCGAAAAATACCACTTGTAAACCTCATGCGTCACCGGCACGGCATTGAAGCCGTCCTCGTCTTGACCTTCCACCATCACCACCATAACAATCTCCGGATTTTCATAGGGGGCAAAAGACACAAGCCAACCATGCGCCTTTTCTTCATTGCCGAATTGGGCCGTCCCAGTTTTACCGGCCACTTCCACCGGAAGATCCTTGAGCATCTGAGCCGTCCCCTCGGTAACCGTCATCCGCATTCCCTCCCGCACCGTTTTCAAGATTTCCGGTCGGATAAAATCGCGCCTGATGATTTCGGACTTATTGTAAGAACTTTGAGAACCGCTTTTTATCTGAGAAACAATTTTGGGTCGATACAAAATTCCACCGTTAGCCACCGGCACAATACTACTGGCGACTTGCAAAGGGGTGGCGGTGATATAACCCTGCCCGATCGAGGCATGATAAGTATTGCCGATATACCATTTTTCATCAAGAGTTTCTTCTTTCCATTCTTCAGTCGGGATAAAACCTTTGGCTTCATTGGGGATATCTATTCCGGTAATCTCTCCGTAGCCGAAAAGATTGGAGTATTTTTTGATATTCTCAATCCCGATCCCCCTAATTCCACCGTAACCGCCCCCTACCGAATAAAAAAACACATCGCTGGAAACAGCCAAAGCTCTCTTTACATCGGTAAATCCGTGCGCCTTCCAATCTCCGAAAAACCAGCTTCCTACTCCGATTCCTCCCTTACTTTCTATCTGCGTACTTTGATTGATAACTCCCTCCGTCAAAGCGGCGCTGGCCATTACCGGTTTAAAAGTCGATCCCGGGGCATATTCTCCCGAAATGGCCCGATTAAACATTGGTTTATTTTCATCTTCGGCAATTTTGGCATAGTCTTCCGTTGAGATTCCTCGCGCAAAGAGATTATTATCGAAACTGGGCACGCTCACCATCGCCAGCACCCCGCCGCTTCTGGGATCCAAAGCTACCGCCGCTCCGGCTTTTAAGCCCTCTTTTTCCAAGACCCCCGACAAACTGTCGAACATTTTTTTCTGTAACTGACTGTCGATATTTAAAACTAAATCATTACCCGGCTCGGGATTAATCACCCCTAATTCTCTGACTACCTGCCCCTTGGAATCCACCTCCACATTGGCCCTACCCATTTTACCGCGCAAATATTTTTCATATTGTTTTTCAAGGCCTTTTTTGCCGATTGAGTCGGTCAATAAATAATCCGGATTTTCAGCAAGCTCTTCCTTTTTAATCTTGCCCTCATAGCCGATAATATTTGAAAAAATCAAACCGTCCACATAATCCCTGATGGCTGTTTTGGTCACCTGCAGACCGAGTAATTTTTCGTAATTTTCCACCACCAGCAAAGCTTCTTTTTGGTTAATATTTTTTAAAAGCAAAATAAAATTGTCTCCTCTGTTTCCGTTTTTTGAGTTTTCCATCAACTCGGCATATCTATCGGGGAATATTTTTTTGAGTTGCTCGCCTGCCTCAATGGAAAATTCCCATTCTTTGCCAAAGCTGCGAGTATCGACAACTAAATCCAAACTGGGCACGTTATAGACCAAGGGAGTGCCAAATTTATCAAAAATCTGGCCTCGCGGAGCCTTGATATAACTTACCCGCAAACGATTTTCCTTGGCAATCGCCCGATAGTAATCACCCTTAAAGACAGTCAGGTAGCCCGTCCTTGCCAAAAGCAAAAGCAAAATCAAAGCGATCAGGAACCAAAAAAGATTCAAGAGTCTTTTGTTGAAAGGTGTTTCAATTTTGGCCACCTCTGATCCGCTCAATAAAACACAATCCGCTATCTCATTCAATTCTCCGGATGTTTTAATTTTGTATTTCCTTTTTCCCCACATATTAATTAAAGACTTATTCTTAGACGACTCTCCAATCGAGAGAGATATTTTTCCAAATTATTAACCACTTTATAAACCGGATAAAAACATATTACCCCCAAGAGACTGCTTAAAAATATTTTCCCTCCTCCGAAATAGTTAGTTCTTAAATCAATCCAGATATTCTGAAAATTAAAGCCATTATCCAAAAAAATATCCGACATCTCCCCTGCCCACAATCCGACCAAAATAAAAACTATCACCAATGAAAAACCGGAAAAACGTTTTTCGATAATAAATTTCTTGGACACCAGGCCGACTATATACGCCAGACAAAGGAAAAAGATAATAAAAAAACCGATTTTTTGACTCAAAATCAAATCATGCAAAAAACCCAACAAAAAAATCGGCCACCATACCTTTTCAAAACCAACCGATACCACCCAAGCAATCACCAATAGGATTGAAAAATTGACGGCGTAAGTCTGAAAAAAAAATAAATTCAAAAAATTCATCTCCAAAAAAAATATCAAAAAAACCAAACCGCTCCTGAAAAAAAACTTTCTCATTGATTATGATTCTTAATGATAAAAACAAAACGCAACTTCAAAAAATCAACCGGCGAAGAAATAATCGCTTTTTGGAACAAATCATTTTTTATCGGAGAAATTTCCTTGATTTCGCCAATCAGCAAACCTTGGGGAATACTTTGGCTAATATCGGAAGTCACCACCTTGTCTCCCACCTTGAGATTATCGGTTTGCAAGACCGAATCCAAAACCAAGCCCAAACCGTAATTACCCTTGACTATGCCAACTGCTCCGGTTTCCAGGGTTTCCACATTGGTGTTTATCGAGGGATTGCTAATAAAGACAACTTTGGCCGAAGAATAAAAAATTTCTTCCACTCTTCCGACCAAAACCCCCTCCGAAACTATCACCGGCATACCTTTTTTTAGGCCGTCTCTCTCACCTCTGTCAATCAAAACCCAATTGTTATCGTTATAAATATATCTCCCGATAACATTGGCGGAGGTCAATTCGAATTTTTCTCTCGGCAAAACATCCAATTGGCGCCTCAGCTCCTCATTCTCTTTGACAATCGAAGAAAATTTAACATTTTCCGATTGCAAACGCAGGTTTTCTTCCAGTAAATACTTATTTTCTTTTTTTATTTTTCCGATAGTGGTTATCGCCTCGCCAAAAGAGCTCATTTTATGGCCGGCATTGGAAAAAACTTTTTGAACCGGAAAAGTCACCATCATAAAAAAATTCTTTGTCTTGTCAAAAAAACCCCACGGGTTAAAAAAAATGATCAAAAAAATCAAACCAAGAGGAAATATTACTTTAAAAAATTTTTGAGAAATTTTTTTTTGAGACATAGCTGTTTTGCTTTTTACTTTTTTTATCGCAGAGGACTATCATCATATTGATTGGCAGCCAAAACATCCTTGAGTGACTCCAGGTCTTCCAAGACAATTCCCGTTCCGCGCACCACCGCTGTCAGCGGGTCTTCCATGGTTCTGACCGAAATTCCGGTTTGATTGGCGATAAGTTTATCAAACCCCCTAATCATACTCCCTCCTCCGGCCAAAATTATCCCTCTTTGCATAATGTCGGAAATTAGCTCCGGCGGAGTATCTTCAATAATGGTTTTAATATTATTGACGATAATTCTAGTGGAACGAGACAGGGCTTCTCGGATTTGTTCGTCGGTTACCTTTATTTCCTTGGGTAAACCGCTAACCAAATCCCTTCCGCGCACCGTCATAGTCATTTTTTTTTCTTGAGGATAAGCGCTCCCGATTGTAATTTTGACCTCCTCAGCGGTTCGCTCTCCGATCAAAAGATTAAACTCATCCCGACAATATCTAACAATATCTTCATTCATTTCGTCTCCGGCAATGCGTAAGCTTCTGGCCGAAACTACTCCCCCCAAAGAAATAACAGCGATTTCACTGGTTCCCCCGCCGATATCGACAATCATATTACCGGCTGCCGTAGTTACCGGCAAATGCGCTCCGATGGCGGCCGCCATCGGTTCATCAATAATAAAAGCCTCGCGCGCTCCAGCGCTGATTGTGGCATCGATTACCGCCCGCTTTTCCACTTCTGTCACTTCCGAAGGAATGCCTATCAAAACTCTCGGGCGAGGCAAAATGGAAAATGAATCCTGATGAACTTTGTCGATAAAATAACGCAGCATCTGCTCAGTCACATCAAAATCACTTACCACTCCGTCCACCAAGGGACGAGTAGCTACGATATGACTAGGAGTTTTACCCACCATTTGCTTAGCTTTTTTACCGATAGCTAAAATCTGACCGGTTTTTTTATTGATGGCTACTACCGAAGGCTCATTGATGACAATTCCTTTACCCTTAACATATACCAAGGTATTGGCGGTTCCCAAATCTATCCCGATATCCTTGGAAATGTTACCGAATATTTTACCGGTTATTTTCCTGTAAATGTTTCTTATTTTTTTAAACATACAAACAATTCCTCCGCAAAAATAATACAAGAGGATTTTTATTTAAAGATTTATTTTTGTTTTTTGCCTTATTATATAATACCTTTTTTTGCTTCCGGTGTCAAAATATGTAACATTGCAGCGTCAAGTTTACACTCGCCAATTCATTTAATCTCTCTATAG
>JAZHDF010000095.1:0-9505 GCA_036584565.1 Candidatus Moraniibacteriota bacterium | reverse complement strand
GGAGAAAAAAATAAGAGGAGACAGGCTCCCAGCTGGTTGGTTTATTCAGGATTTGGGTTTAAGGGGAAAGAAAATAGGCGGAGCGCAAGTGAGCGAAAAGCATGCCAATTTTATCATCAATACCGGGCAGGCCAAAGCCGAGGATTTTATTATTTTGAGCAGTTTTTTGAAGCAAAAAGTGCGCGACAGTTTTGGTGTTCAGCTTGAAGAAGAAGTCAGTCAAATAGGTTTTTAGATTAGAATGTTAGTGAGCGAGGTATTTATTTCCCGCAAAAGTTTCTTTTTCTCCGGTCTTTCATTTCATACGACAGCTACGAAAAAGAATCCTTTTGTGGGAAATAAATTCAATATAGTTAAGATACTTGTTTCCCGCAGAAGTTTACTTTTCTCCGTTCTTCTTTTTTATGCCACAGTTGCCTAAAAAATCCCTTTGTAAGTTGGCGAGAAATTTGAGTTAATTAATTTTTAAACATTAAAAAGGTTTTATACTTCTTTATAAAAAATAAGATTTATAAAATCGCACCAAGTCGTATGAATATCAAGTATCTTTATAAAAATATTACCGTTGAGGATTCCCATCGGGATTACATCGAAAAAAGATTGACTGTCATCGAAAAATTGCTTGAAAAAATAAATGTTGTTGAGGTGGAGGTGGGAATGGATAAGAAAGGATTGATTCGAGTGGAGGTTATGATTCGAACCCCCAGGGATCTTTTTCGGGCGGATGAAATCAGCGAGAGTTTAGAGGGTTCGATTGATATAGTGGTGGAGGAGCTAAAGACCCAAATCACTCGCAAGAAAGAAAAAATTTGGACCAAAATAATGAGAGGCGCTCGTTCAATCAGAAAAAAAATGTCGATTGATAAGGATGCTAGATTTTAATAATCTGCTGATTATTAAAATAAATCCGAATTTCAAATTAAAAATTTCAAATGAAATCTTAAATCTTAATTTTAAAAATAAAACATTTGAAACATTTCATCATTGGGTATTTATTGGGAATTTGATATTTAGATTTTGACATTTTGTATAGCTTTTCTATGTTTTTATGTTATTTTGCTTTAATGTTGATATGCTAACGTGTTAAAATGCTTCGCTCTTGACTTTTTCTTCAAAAAAGATATGATTAAATATGTGGTCAAATGATCAGGTAATTTTTGAATTTATTTAAAGATATGTTGGCAATTATAAAAACCGGCGGAAAACAATACAAAATCAAAGAAGGCGATAAGTTAAAAATTGAGAAAATCGAAGGAAAAGAAGGAGAAAAAGTTAAATTTTCGGAAGTTTTGTTTTTGGGAGATGAAAAATCCGTTAAAGTCGGAACTCCTTTTATAGCAGGCGCCAAAGTGGAAGGAAAGATAATTTCTCAAGCCAAAGATAAAAAAGTGTGGGGAATCAAGCATAAACCTAAAAAGAGATATAAAGTAAAATTCGGTCATCGTCAGGAAATCACCGAAGTGGAAATTGTTAAGGTTGGATAAGATTAAAGTAAATTTTCGGAGACTCCCCTTTGCGGGGAGTTTTTTTGTCTTAAATTTTTTTAAACTAAAAACAACCTGTCCGTTTTCCCGGAAAGGTTGTTGTTTAATTCGGCGGAAATTTTTCTATCCCCCGAACACATATGTGTCTGAAATTTCTCGGGGAGACAAAAGAATGGCCATTGATTTTATTTTTTTTAATTTTTCCACGATCTTCTTATCGGGAAAGAAATAATCATCGCCTTCCAAATCTTCAATTATTTCCAGGGATGTGCGATGAATCATTTCTTTGGTGGTTTTTATTAATTCATCGGATATATGCCGGGCCGTTTTTTCGCAACCTACGCAGTTGTCGATGATGTAAATAAAAGCTTCAATTATTTCTTTGTTGAGACTTCCCGGGGCAAAGTGATTCCACTTTTCTGCAATAATTCGAGAGGTTTTATTTTTGGCTTCAGGCATGATTTTTCCTCCTTTTTTGCTAAATTTTAAGAACTGATTTTGTCTTCAGTTTAGTTTATTTTTTGCCGGTTAGTCAAGGCGTTTCCCAAGGTTATCTCGTCGGCGTATTCGATATCGCTACCGGTAGCAAGACCTCGACCGAGGCGGGTGATTTTCAGATCTTTGAATTTTTGCAATTTTCCTTTGATGTAGAGCGAAGTCAGATCTCCTTCGGTGGTGGGGTTGGTGGCGATAATCACTTCTTGAATTTTTTCCATCGAGATTCGCTTGATTAACTCGGGGATTTTTAGATCCGGATTATCGGCGTTGTTTTCCAGCGAACCGCCCAAAACATGATAAAGGCCTTTGTAGAGGCCGGTTCTTTCGATGGAAATCACATCCAAAGAATCTTCCACCACGCAAAGAGCCGATTTTTCCCGGTGATTATTGGTGCAAATCGAGCAAAATTCACCTTCGGAAATATTGAAACATTTTTTGCATTGAGAAAGGTCTTTGAGGCGGGTCAGGTTTTCGGCAAATTCAATCAACTTTTCCCTATCCTGTTTAAAGAGAAATAAAACCAATCTTTCGGCCATCTTCGGTCCGACCGAAGGCAGGGCGGAAAAATTTTCGATTAATTTTTGAAATATTTTAGGATACATAGTTTAATTTTTAATTTCAAATTTTTAATTTTTTAAATGAATTTTAAATGACAAAATTTATTGAAAGAAATAATTAAATTCAAATTATTAATTTTAAAAAAGCAAAAGATAAATGACCTTAAGTTAAAATTTAAAGAATTTTAACTTTTTTGTATTTTGGAAATTGTATCTTGGTTATTTTATAATTAGGCTTCTTGGGGTTCATGGATGCGTTCCAGATTTTTAAAGGTGGTGGATTGTTCTTCAAAATAAAGACTGGCTTTGCCCAAAGGACCGTTTCTGTGTTTGGCCACGATGACATCGACAATTTGCTTGTTGAGAGTGTCCGGTTTTTCACGATCTTCCCGATAAAGCATCATGACCACATCGGCGTCTTGCTCGATTGAGCCGGATTCGCGTAAATCGGAAAGTTTCGGAATTTGCGGACTGCGGGATTCTACTTGACGAGACAATTGAGAGAGAGCGATAATCGGGATATTTAATTCTCGCGCTAATTGTTTGAGGGCGCGGGAAATTTCGGAAATTTCTTGCACGCGGTTGTCGCCGGACATTTTCCGTCCTTCCATCAATTGAAGATAGTCGATAATTATCAGACCCAGGTTATGTTCTGTTTGGAGGCGACGGGCCATGGTGCGCATCTCCATAATATTGGCCGAGGCCGTGTCGTCGATATAAATAGGAGCCTCGCTGAGGATACCCATAGCTTCATTGAGTTTTTCAAAATCATTTTCCGGTCCGCTGGAGCGAAGCTTGCCTGTTCTTAGGCGCCACAAATCTATTCCGGCTTGAGCGGCCAGCATCCTGTCGATCAATTGGTCGGAGGACATCTCCAGAGAAAAAATACCCACCGGCACCTTGGCTTGCACTCCCACTTGGCGGGCGATATCCAGGGCCAAGGTAGTTTTTCCGATAGACGGTCGGGCGGCCAAGATAACCAAATCGGATTTTTGAAAACCGGCCAAAACTTTATCCAAATCGATAAAACCGGACGGAACACCGCGCAGACTCCCATCGTCTCGATGCAATTCGTCGATGCGATTAAAGGCGTTTTCCAAAATTGATTTTATCGGTACAAAATCTTGTTTGAGATATTTTTGCGAGACTTTAAAAATTCTTTGTTCGGCTTCGTCAAGAATCCTTTCGACATCTTCGTTGCCGGAATAGCCCATTTCTACAATATGATCGGCGGCGGAAATTAGCCTTCGCAACATAGCTTTTTTTTGAACTACTTTGGCGTAGTGGATAACATGCGAAGCGGAGGGAACGATATTAACCAAAGAGGCGATATAGCTGGATCCGCCCACATCTTCCAAGCGATTGGTTTCGTCCAATTTATTGGAAATACTAAGGACATCGATCGGTTCTCGATTTTCGTAAAGAGCAAGCATAGTTTCAAAAATGGTTTTGTGCTTGTCTTGATAAAAATCAATCGGAAGCAAAAAATCGGCTATTTTGACAATAGCATCTTTATCGAGCATCAGAGACCCTAAAATCGATTGTTCCGCTTCGATATTGTTGGGCGGGATTCGAACAATTTCATTTTTGGCGGCTTTTTTGGAGGTCATAAATTAATTTCTAGCCTATATATATTTGTATATTATAACTTAGGCGATTTTACAAATCAATGCTTGACAAATTATATAAATATGTGATAATCTAGTTCAATTGGTCAAGCACCCTTTCGAGAGAGAACTTGATTAAAATTAAAATCAATAATTTTTTACCCATTTCATTTTAGCAGATATTTTATATATTTCTAAATTTGATTATTTTTTATGAAAAAGAAGGCTCCAAAAAAATTGACAAAATTTACTTTCGAGGAGGCGGTGAAATCAATCACTCAAAATGTGAACGAAAGAGCTATGGCAATGATTGCCGATCGCTTCGGTTTTTACAATAAAGAACCCAAGACATTGGGGGAAATCGGGGATAATTACGGAATCACTCGAGAAAGAGTTCGTCAGATAATCAAAGAGGCTACCAACAAGGCTAAGCAGCAGGCGCAAAAGGATGAATTATTTAAAAAAGCGGAAGAAAAAATAAAATTTACTATCAGAGACAAACATGGTATAATTTCAAAGAGAGAGCTGTCGGAAATTTTAGCTTCGCGAGAAGAGGAGAAAAGTTTTATTGGTTTTATTTTAAATTGTTCCGATAGTTTTAAAATGGTTGAAAGCGGAGATGAAATTGAAGAAGCGGTGGCGCATCATCAGTTTGATTTCGGTTTTTGGAAAAAAATCAAAGAACTGGGCAAAGAAATTTTACACTTGCAGTCGGAGACTTTAAGTGATGACAGTCTTTTTACTGAATTTTTAAAGCATCATCCGGATTTGAAAAAAGAAGCTTTGTTTAGTTATTTGAGCGTTTCCAAGGAAATCAAAAAAGGAGTTTTCGAAAAATGGGGTATTGCTCGCTGGGAGGAAATCTCACCCAAAGGGGTCAAAGAAAAGGCTTACCTCATTATTAAAGAGAAAAATAAACCTTTGCATTTCAGGGATGTAGCCAAACTGATAGATGAATTCAGACTAAGTCGCAAAAAAACCCATCCGCAAACAGTGCACAATGAACTAATAAAAGATGAAAAATTTGTCTTGGTCGGTCGAGGAACTTACGCTTTGAAGGAATGGGGTTATCAGAGAGGGACAGTTAAGGATGTGATTGCCGATATCTTGCAAAAAAGCGCCAAACCTCTTCATCAGGATGAGATAATCGAAAAGGTTTTATCGGTCAGAAATGTCAAAAAAACCACCATTGTTATCAATTTGAACAACTTTTTCAAAAAAACCGATAAACAAAAATATTATCTGAAGAGTAAGGTGGGGGTTTAAAAAGAGGAATTTTTTGGAGATAATTTGGAGGGATATTTTTTAAAACAAAATTTTTAAAATAAGAAAAGCTGATGAGCGAAATATTAAGCGGTGTTCCTATCAATTTTTTGGAAGGAATTTGGCAAGGCCTATCGTTGGCTTGGTTTGTTGTTTTTCCGCCTCTTTTTTATTGGTTGTTTAAAATTCTGTGGATGGATTTTGTGCAGGGGAATTATTGGGGAAATATGCAATGGGTTATGTTGGAAGTTATTCCTCCGGCCGATATCGAAGCGACTCCTCAGCCGATGGAAATGATTTATGATTCCATCTTGGGCATTACCAAAGGGATAAACGCCATAGAAGAATTTGTCAACGGAGAAACTCGAATGTATATTAGTTTGGAATTGGTTAGCAAGGAGGGGCAGATTCATTTTTATATCCGAGTGGCCAAAAATTTTAGAAATTTAATCGAGTCTAATATTCATGCTCAGTATCCGACCGCCGAAGTGCGGGAAGTGCCCGATTATGTTAATGAGGTTCCGCAAGTGGTTCCCAATAAAAACTGGAATTTATGGGGAACCGATTTTAAACTTACTCAACCGGATCCTTACCCGATTAAAACTTATCGCTGGTTCGAGGAGGAAATAACCGGCAAAGTGCTCGATCCGTTGGCCAATATTATCGAGAGTTTGAGCAAGATCGGTCCCAAGCAATATTTTTGGTTTCAATTGATAATTGCTCCCTTCGGAGGAGAAGAATACAACACCGGCCGGGATCTGGTGGCCAAAATAACTGGAAATGCCAAGGAGCCGCCTCCGGGAATATTTGCGGCCTTATTTAACGATATGAAAGATGTTTTTTTTGGAATTTTTAAAGGGATTGCCGGGGCGAATGTTGAATTTGAAGCAAAAAAGGAAAAAGCGCCCGATCAACCTTTGGAATTCAGACTCACTCCGGGAGAAAAAGAGGTTCTCAAGGCGATCGAGGAAGGAATCGGCAAAAGCGCCTTTAAGACTAAAATGCGAATGATTTATTTGGGTAGGCGAGAGGCTTTTAATAAAGTGGTGGTGGGTTCTTTTATCGGAGGTTTAAATCAATTTACCGATGTCAATCTTAACGGCTTTGCTCCGGATAATGATAGCAAGACTTTCGCTTTGCATCTTTTTACCGAAGCGCGGACCAAGTTTCGTCAAAGAAAAATTTTGCGAAGATATCGCAAGAGAAATCGAGATGGAAAAACATTTTTTTTGAACTCCTCGGAATTGGCCACGGTTTATCATTTTCCCAATATGGTGGTGGTTTCACCTTCTTTTCATAAGATAGATAACAAAACCGCCGCTCCGCCGGTTAATTTGCCGATCGGATAAGATAAATTTTACAAGAATATATGGAAGAAATAACATTTTTTGCCAAGACCAACTTTAGAAACCAAAATGTGAAATTTGGAATCAAAACCTCTGACAGACAGAGGCATATGTATATGATCGGAAAAACCGGAATGGGTAAGACCACTCTTTTGGAAAATATCGTGATGCAAGATATCGCCAACGGACACGGAGTGGCCTATATTGATCCGCATGGCGATACGGCGGAAAAATTGATCAAAGCTATCCCGGCTCAACGAATTAATGATGTAGTTTATTTCAATCCGGCCGATACGGAAAATCCGATCGCTTTTAATATTTTGGAATCGGTGGATGAGAACAAAAAACACTTAGTGGCTTCCGGAATGATGGGGGTCTTTAAGAAGATTTGGCCGGATGTATGGAGCGCCAGGATGGAATATATTTTGAGCAATGCTATTTTGGCTCTTTTGGATTATCCCGGTTCGACAATGATGGGCGTCAATCGAATGATGAGCGATAAGAAGTTTCGCCAAAGAATTTATGAAAAAATAAAAGACCCGATTGTCAAAGGTTTTTGGTTGGATGAATTTGAAGTTTGGGAAGATCGTTTTAGAAAGGAAGCGGTGGCAGCTATTCAAAACAAGGTTGGTCAATTTTTGTCATCTTTTTTGATCAGAAATATAGTCGGTCAAACCAAGTCCACCATCAATATGCGGGACATTATGGATAATAACAAGATTCTGATCGTCAATCTTTCCAAAGGAAGAATCGGAGAGGATGCGATGAGGCTTTTGGGGGGGATGATTGTGACAAAGATTCAGCTGGCGGCCATGGAAAGAGTCGATATGCCGGAGGAGGAGAGAAAAAACTTTTATCTGACAGTGGATGAGTTTCAGAATTTTGTCACCGAATCTTTTGCCAATATTTTATCGGAGGCGCGTAAATATCGCTTGAATTTGGTAGTGGCTCATCAATATATTAATCAGTTGGTAGTGGACAATAATAGTGTGGTGAGAGACGCTATTTTCGGCAATGTGGGAACATTGATTTCTTTTCGAGTGGGGGCTGAGGATGCCGAATTTTTGGAAAAGGAATTTGAGCCGGTATTTATGATGAACGATATTGTCAATTTGCCTAAATATAATATTTATTTGAAGTTGATGATAGACGGAATTGCCGGGAACGCTTTTTCGGCTACGGCTTTGCCCCCGATTGATATCGGAGGGACCGAAGAAAATGCCGAAAAAGTTATTCGTATTTCTCGAGAAAGATATTCTCGAAGTCGGCAAGAAATAGAAGAAAAAATCGCTCGTTGGACCGGAATGGTTACTCCGACCTTAAAAAATAGCTTGGTTTTGAAAAGCGATTCAAAAAATACAAATCAGGCAACCTTTGAGAAAAATAAATCGCTTCCAAAAAGCATTGCTTCGAAAGAGATTAGCCCGATTTCGCAAAAAGATGAAAAATTCAGCGTTCGTCGAAGCGGTTCTGAGATTAAAAAACCCTTAATTTCTTCCGATAATGATTTGGGAGTTCAGTTAAGGAGAGGAAGCTTGGATAAAGATGGTCATTTGGAAGAGGAAGGGAATAATACACCTAAAATTTTACCGATAAATGAGGTTAATGAAACTGTTGTTTCGCCAGATAAAATTGAAGAAAAAAATATTGAAAAGGAGGTTTCTTATTATCAGCCGGAAAGTAAGTCGATTGAATTTGTCGAGGAAGAAAAAAAGCCCGAAGCTGCAATTTCTGAGGAAATTAAAACTGGGATGGAAGAGGCGAATCCCCCCAAAGAAGAAACCGAAAAAAGAAATAAAAATTTATACGATGCCGAGTGTGACACTTGCGGAGTGGCGATAAAAATTCCCTTTAGGCCTGACGGAGAGAGACCGACTTTTTGTAAGGACTGCCTAAAGGATTATCAGCGAGCGATTGCCAGAATTCAGACGGAGGAAAGTGAAAACAAAAAAAGACGATCGCGAGAAAAAAAGGATTTCGGGGAAAAGAATTATCCGTCTCAAAAACCTCTCAATCAACGCCTAAATCCGAAAAACAAGATAGAGACAAGTCAAAAGTTTTATCAATCCAAAGATAAGCCTTTGAGCTTAAGTCAAACTCGCTTTATGGCTCCGAAAAAAATTAGAGATATGGACGCCGGTCGAGAACTTTCCAAGTTGAAAGAAATTTTGGAAAAAAATAACCGAAATACTCCAGAAGTTGATAATTCTTGAAATATTGACTAGATGTCCGGATTTGTATAAAATATTCTTTGGTGAGGTTTTGCGGATAAAAATAAATTTTTTAATTAATTAAGCAAGAGGGATTTTATCGGAATGGATTTTGGCTAAAAAATTTATTCGATAAAAATTTCCCCGCAATAAATATGAACATTAAACCTTTGAAAGACAATATTCTTATTGTTCCGGAAAAGAAGGCTGAAAAAAATAAAACCGAATCCGGAATATTTCTGCCGGAGTCTTCAACAAACGATCAGGAGCGACCTCAAATCGGTAAAGTGGCGGCAATCGGAGACAGTGAAAAAATAAAGGTCAAAAAAGGCCAAAGAGTCATTTATAATAAGTATTCGGGGACAGAAGTTTTAATGGAAGGGACAACTTACTTGATTGTGAAAAACGAGGATGTTTTGGCGGTAGTTGAAAAATAGATTATCAAATATCTTTTTAGAAAAAAACACTCTTTATAAAAGAGTGTTTTTTGTTAACATTGCAGCAAAGGAGTTTACATTTTAAAAATAGAAAAGTAAGATA
>JAZHDF010000094.1:0-9523 GCA_036584565.1 Candidatus Moraniibacteriota bacterium | reverse complement strand
TAACTAAAATAATTTTTAATTGATTTGTATAGAATCTTCTATACAAGACCCTAAAACATATATGCGTCATTCGTCCCTGAATTTTTTAATATATTATCAAATATATTAATACCTCGGGATCTCTCTCCTATCTGAAAAAAAATACTACTTGCGGAATTATCGATAAAAAGATTATTAGCAAGATCACCCCCATCCCAACCTTGAATCCACATACCCCATTTTACTCCTCTATTTGTAGGAGCAGATAATCCAAACTTATAAAAAACATTATTAGAAACTATCGGAGATTTTATGCGGTAATAATTTGAATGATAATTATTACAAGCATCTATTCCTATTTCATTATCTATATATAAATTATCATTTACGATAAGTCCTGTTATATCAACTCCACCGGCAAATTTAGTACCTATTGAGCTTGCGCGCATAATAATATTTTTTTCTACAGTTGTATTTATTACTCCATCAAAATACATATTGTGATTATGCATAGTTCCCTGTCCGCCAGCTAACCCTCCATCAAATGATTGAATAAGCCACCCATTGTGATCAAAAATATTTTCTTCAATTATTAAATTATCAACCCCAGCTGCAAAAAGTCCTTGGGCATGACTCGTCTCTGAATAGGCATTTAAAATCTTATTTCTTCTTATTTCAATATTGTTTACTTTTTCAGCCCCATTCTCACTCTGAACACTGATGTTTCCTAAGCCATATGAAAAAGTGCAGCCTTCAATAAGTATATTACTCACTATATTTCCAGGATTATATGCCATAATACTCAAACCTCTTCCCCCGTTACTACTAATATAATCAGGATCACTTGGATTTCTGGTGTGAGAATATATTTGGATACCTTGAATTGCTATAAAAGATAGGGTACCAGGGGTTAGACTTTCTTTATTAATTCTTATTCCAACCGAAGATCCTACCTTAAGTATTGAAGATAACCCACTTGAGCCATAACTTCCAATAAAAAAAGGTTCGCTACTATTACGTCCACTCCTAATATTTCCCCCTATGGCTCCATAAAAAGTATCTCCCCTCTTAAATAAAATCCAATCCGGATAACCATCCCTAGAGTGCGCGTATGCTTCCTCATAAGTAGCAAAAGAATTAATTGTTCCCGATGGATTTTGCGGATTAGACCAGTCAGGATGATTAGCGGATGTATAAACAGTTCCAGTTGAGTCATTGCCCGTTGCGCTAACATACATAATACGCGTATCCACTGAAGGAGTGAAGATTGTCCACCCACCAGTATCTTTAGGAAGATTTAGGGCCTCGGCCGATACATGATTTACCCAAAAAAATATTATAAAAATAAGAATGAAGATTTTTATTATTTTTTTATAATTATTATTTGATATAAATTTTTTATTCATAATCATATTATATTACTCCTAATCCGGTTGGTGAATTTGGGGCAACTGCATCTTGCCACTCCGGAGAAATAGCATCTTTTCCAAAACCGGCACGGATATAATTATTTGCAGCGCAGGCAGTGTAGTTGTCATTCCAACTCGCCCGAGACTGTCCAAGTGCGAGCGTCATAAAACCTTCAGTCGTTGCTGTACCACCCAGTGTTCCAGCATAACTTCCGACTGTACGGGTTGGGTCGGTGTAGGTTACTTGAGTATTTGATGAGCCTGATTCGTTCGCATAACTAGAGCTTATCCAAGTCGCGTAGGTTCCTGCTGGATTAAACCAATCAGATGTTGACCCGCTTTTATAAAACCTATTCCCAGAAAATGTGGTTCCCGCTGGAACTGGACCAGACACAAGCGAATCACCACCATCACCTAATTGAATATCGTTATTTCTAATAATATTCCCATAACTTGTGGTAAATGTCGAGAAAACCATTGCCTCTACTGTATTTGTTCCTGTATCCGTATTGTAGATGATGTTATCTTCGACGGTTGTGTTTGTTAGATTGTATGTTGTACTCCCACCAGCGTTTTCTGTTGATAATCTGATTCCATTACCAGTTGCTTGATTTCCGGTGATGATGTTTCTGGAGATTTCAGCGTTATCAAGATTTATTGCCAATATAGCAATTGCCTCATCCCCGACGTGCACATCTTGGAACACATTATCTATCATTTTAGCACCAGATATTACAGCCCCGGCTAATGCAGACCCATGCCCTCCCATCAAAGACACGTCGTTTTCAACGAAGAAATTGTTTGCGGTGGTCCCGCCACTTCTGTTTGACAGGGCGGTACGTCTTGATCCATAAAATATATTCCCTCTCAGTATCAAGCCTGGAGCATTGTTACCATAGAAATTATCCGCATATAAGTGGCGATTGCCTTCTACTGGTTTATAGAACAAGTTTTCTTCTATCAAGTAATCCTGAATTCTCCATGCAGTTAAAGAAACCTCTCTGTTTACTTCAGGAACCGCCCCATCACCTAAATCGCGCCTGGTTTCTATAAATTGGTTTCTCCTAAACGCAATGCCATCAGGCCACTCCGCAAGGGTGGTGCTGTTTGATTGTACGCTGGCGTTACTTCTTCGGCAGATACTATCTTCGATTAAAATGTCATGGATGTACGCACCATCGGCGATTTGCCAGCATCTAGCAACTTCTTCAGTTTCCCATAAATCTGCATAAAAGTGCAATCCGCTAATAATCATATTCCCACTATTATTAGCAGAATATGCAAACCCAAGATTAAGCCCCATGTTAAGCAAGGGCCTGTCTCCACTTGACCCATAGGACGCAATTATTTGTCTGGCCCTAGAACTGTAGCCGTTTTTGCTCCATCTATTAGGAGTCTCATTAAAGGTGTCGCCACGTTTTAACAGCATAATATCGGCATAGCCGGAACGCATTTGCGAAGCAGCTGTTGCGATAGATGAGTATGCCTGGACCTCCTCCGGTGCCTGGAAAAAACCATTGCTATCAAATGTCAGTACGCTTGTACTGTAATAAGGTGTACTTGGTGATGCAACTCCATCAGAGGTAGAAACAAATACAACTCTAGCATTACCATAATCTGCATAATCAATGATTGCCTGAAAATCGTGAAACCCTCTACTATCAAGCGGAAGACCGGTAAAATAATGATTAGCGGCCAAAGATATTTTTGAACCACTGAAAGACAAAAAGAGACAAAAAATTATTTTAGTAAGTTTTATTTTCATATTTAAACTATAACACGCTTAGCCCCATTGGATTACTGGGAGCAACCATATCCCCGGCATTATACTCAAAAGCTCCAATGTCGTAAAATGAATCTCTGGGATTTCCAAGAAAATCATCTAAAACCGGAACGGTAAATCCTTGTCCAATTGCCTCTGTTGAATTTGAAGTTAGTAGGAAATTTCTACTTAAAGGATTAATATTATCCGGATCGACAAAATATGGAGCATCAGTCAAAAGGTTGTTGTTCATTGTAGCTCCACCAGAATCATCATCAATTAAAAAAGTAGGATTAGTCTCATTAGGAAAAGAAACTAAATTATTTCTGATTCTAATATTGGTAGCATTTATATCTTGAACTGCAATTCCAGTTATCCCATTTTGCATTAAATTACCATTATAATAGATGGTGTTATTATAAATATTTACATCATCAGAAGACAATGTAACCCCCGGGTCTGGCACCACAATGCCGATATAATCGCCTGGGTCTTCGGTATCATAAGAAGTATCTAAAATATTATTCCTCACCGTAGCATGTCGACCCTGCACTCTCAGACCTTGCGTTAATAATATCGGGCTACTATTTCCCCAATCGGCAATAAATTTATTTTTTTCAAATATCACATCACTCAATCGCTCATCTGAACCGGCATCTTGAGGGCCCATTCCTACCGGCCAAGGGCCCGAGGTACCAAAAACATTATTTTGAATTACAGTAAATTGAGTGGGGTAAGGCAATCCGTAACCCCCCGTTGTTGCATAATCCCCCACCTCAGTTCCATATTTGGGACCATGAAATTTCAGAGCGTGGCGCCCATTCATATTGGCTAAACTAGCTCCGGAAATATAGTTATGCCCAATTACTCCCACATGTATCCACCAAACTCTGGTGACGTGGGATAGATCAGCATTATGAAATTGATTGCCCATCAAAGCAAATCTATCTCCGCCCCCATAAAAACAATAGCTACCAGCACTTTGAATATCGTTAGAGACGAAAGCATTTTCTAAAATCAAATCATTATCATCCCCTCGCCAATGACCATTTCCCAATGAAACATCAAAACCTCTAATTTTTAATCGATAAACCAATACTTGACGAATATCTTCACTGGCACCGAGAACACTCACCACTGATTTATCTCCCACAAAACTTAGGTCTATTATTTTCCAGTTAGTTGTATGGTATATATTTATAAAAGGAGGGAGCGGGTCAATCCCGGGGGTAATCGTCAGCTCTGGAGCATTAGCACAAATTCCCATCGCATCTGGAGAAGCACAGCTTCCAAAAGCTCCGATATAAACATCTGAGGTAGCTGTCGGATAATCAGGATACAAATCAGTCTGAGTATTCCAAGAATTACCCCTTTTTAACAAAACTCTTTTTCCAGAAGTTGTATAGGATGGAAAATTAGAAAGATCATTGGTTGTCACTTGGATTGCCCCACTCGGACAACCGGTAAAATCAGTTCCAGTACTAATACAAGTTGTATTTGTTCCAACATAGAAAACATCCGGATCAGTAACCGTAATTTCCCAAGAATCAGTAACCGTAATTCCAGATGAATTCCTAACCGTCAAAGTAGCATTATAAACTCCCGGATTATCATAAACATGAAAACTAACTGGACCCTTATCGGTATTTTTTGATTTCCCATCCGTTCCCCAATTTCCACTACCTCCATCACCAAAGTCCCAAGAATATTCCAATTCATGGAAACTTTTTTCCATATCTGAACTGGCATTTAAATCAGCATTAAAAAAAACACTCAAAGGAGCCACTCCGCTAGTACGACTAGCGGAAGCATTGATATCAGCAGCCTGAGAATTATTTATCGAGATAAAGAACACCCCGATAAAAAACCAGAAAAAAAGATTTATTTTTTGTTTCATTTTTTTATTTTTAATAAAACTATTTGCTGAATAAAATCTTAATCGGAAAAACTATTGTTGCCTTCATAATTCTTCTTAATCTCTTGGGTTGTTTTATAAGTCTCCAAACCCATTCCAGCCCAAAAATTCTCATTAATCTTGGTGCCCGAGAAATTTTATCAGCAACAAATTCAAAGCTCCCACCTACACCCACTGCTAAACGAACCCAATCATTCCAACGATTAAGTTCAGCGATAAATTTCTCCTGATAAGGAGATCCGAAATTACAAAATAACACATCATAAGTAGTATGACCTTCTTTGACACTAAGACTGGATAATTCGATACTTCTGTCATAGTGACCGGCTCGAGGATCAATACTGACTCCATTTATTTTTAGCTTAGGGTAAACTTTTAAAATTGATTTTTTTACCTCCTCCCAGTTAGTTAAACCGTTTTTATTAGCTACCAATAAAACATTTAACTCTTTATCATTAGCTAACTCAAGAATTTTCCACATTAGATCTATCCCTGGCATTCTTGTTTTAAGATGTCTGCCAAATCGCCAGAAAGCAAAACGCACGCCGACTCCATCAGCCAAAGCAAGACTGGATTCGTTGATAATATTTTTAAGCACATCATCTTCTTGGGCTTTTAAAATTATCTCCGGATTAACTGTCGCTATCTGATTCATTTGATCGTTTTCTAAAAAATTTTCCAACTTCAAAAAAATTTCTTTTTTAGAAAGATTATCTATTTTTACTCCCAAAATTTTAAATTGATCCGTCATAAATGTTTAAATGATTTATAAAACACTTAACCCGGTCGGCGAAAGAGGAACTTCCTCATCTTGAGATAATAAATCAAACGGAGTTCTGCCATCGGAAAGTTGCCAACCGGTTGTGCCTACATAACTATTATAGGATGGTGTCAGTTTTCCATCCATTTCAACCACTCCGGAGACTGCTCCGATGTTGCCGATGCTGGATATGCAGGATTGATAATTTCCACTGGTATAATAAACATTAAAACCATAACTGCCTGTAGGATTTTGATAAACATTATAATTATCCGCATATGGACCTCCGCAGGCAGCAGTGGCCTCGTAAAGAGCCACGTAATTGGGGGTTACAGTAAAAGTGTTATGATGAATCCAGAATTCCCCACTGTGATAAGTAGGATCAATATGAGTATTAGCTCTTCCGATATCGTAGACATCTCGAAATAAATTATAGCAAATTTCAATATTGTCAGAAGTATAAAAGGGTGAGTTAAGAGTACTACCAAATGCTCCTGCATTTACGGTATTGAAATCATTGCCCCTGATAGTAACATTGTTCAAGCCCACCTTCACAGCTAAAGTATTTTTGTGTGTCCAAACCCCATCATAATCGGAAAAGTTAGAAAAACGATTATTTTCAATCAAAAAATTGCTGTGCCCATACAGAGATCCTATGCCATGCGCATTTCTAAAATTTGCAAAAGTATTCCCTTGCCACACCATAAATTCCTGAGGAGAGGATCCGCTAGCTCCAGTAAAAAATCCCCCCATATTTCTATTTTCATCTTCATCGCTATAAATTGTATCAAAAGTGCAATCCAAAAAAGTTAAGTAATGCATTGATCCTCCGTTGGTGCTGTCTCTAAAGAAATAGTGTGCTGCATTATAAAATTTTATTCCGTCAAAATAAAAAGCCTGGCTATCGGTTGGGTATCCATAAAAAAATTTTTCATTCATATCAATAGTTACCTCTTCATCAGGAAAAGAAAGCCACCTATTGGGAGCATTGGACGGATCTCTCCAACTGAAGGTTTCCGTGCCTTGCCCGGCGAGGGTGTAGTTTCCACGAGTCGGCAATACACATGTTCCATTTCTAAAATAAATAAGATCAGTAGTAGATGAATCAGCCACCATATTGCTAATATTGTCATAAGGAGAAAAAATAGTTCCGTTTCCGTTTGTGCCGCTTGTACAATCTACAAATTTAAATCCCGAGGTCTGGACGCTTATCGACCAAGTGGTATCCACATAATCTCCGTTGCTGTCAGTTACCCGCAATCCGACATTATTAGCATTTTCTTGAGGATTGGACCAAATTATATAACCGGCCTCGTTGACTATCATTCCGCTTGGGGCGTTGCTTAAAACAAAGGCGTAAGGATAATCTCCGCCGATAACCGCTGCCCGAATTTTGTATTCAATACCAGGATAAGCGTAAAAAATTCGGTGTGTTGAGGGAATCGCAGGCGAACCGGTTCCGGCCGGCTTGATGTTGATAATTTGGAGGGGCATGTTTTCCGCTTCGGAATTATTTGCAACTAAAAAAAATGTGCCTAGAAACAAGACGAATAGAATTATTTTTTTTGTTTTTATTTTCATTTTTTATCTTATAGATTTAATTCTTTGATATATTTTTTCAAATCGTCTTTAATTTCCGGATGCCTGAGACCCAGATGAATCGCCGCTTTCATAAAATTTAATTTATTGCCCGTATCCAACCAAATACCTTCCAAAATTTTTCCGTAAAGCGGCTTGTTTTCACCCAACATTATTTCGAAAGCGTCAGCTAAACGAATTTCTCCCGATTTACCGTGCTTCATAGTGGCCAAAGTTTGAAAAACTTCCGGCGTGATAACATATTTACCCACCGCCACCAAATTGGTCGGCGCGTCTTCAACTTTCGGCTTCTCGACCATGTTTTTTATTTCCCAGGTGTGCTCGTCCAGTTTCACGCCGTCAATCACGCCGAATTTGGAAACATCTTTTTTCTCCACTTCGCTCAAACCGATAACCGGATCGCCGTATTTTTCAAAAGTTTCAATCAATTGTTTGGAAGCCGGCACTTGACTGTCATAAAGACAATCTCCAAATATCACCAAGACCGGCTCATCTCCGACAAGGTGCGCCGCTTGCAAAATCGCATGACCGTCTCCCAAGGGCTTGGGCTGTCTAACATAAGAAAATTTGGCCAAACCGGGAATCCTCTGTACCTCTTCTACCAGCTCCTTCTTATCTTTTTCCACCAAGGTATGTTCCAGCTCAAAGGAAGTATCGAAATGATCTTCGATAGCTCGTTTTCCTCGACCGGTCACAAAAACTATTTCTTCAATCCCAGAGGCCACCGCCTCCTCCACTAAATATTGAATTACCGGTTTATCGACCACCGGTAGCATTTCCTTGGGTTGCGCCTTAGTGGCGGGTAAAAATCTGGTTCCGAATCCGGCTACGGGTAAAATGGCTTTTTTTATCTTTTGCATAATCATTGAAATAATTTTGAATTTAGTCCGCCCGCTGGCGGATCGAATCAAATTATAATTTTTAAATTTATTTATTTAATTAGTAAATTATTTTTTCAAATCTTTAATTTCAGTCATTGGGTCATTTAAAATTGATTTAAAATTTGAAATTGAGAATTTGAAATTAAGCAAATCAATATTTGCTATTGCAGCCTCTTCTTTGATCTAATTTTCAATTCTTCATCAAATTCCTCTATCGCCTCATGCAAAATCGGATGAAAATTCTTAGAGATACCTTTTTCTTTGACAATCCTACTAGCCTCCAAAAGAGAATCCGGCGTTCCGGCATCCAGCCATTCTCCTTCAAACAAAGTCACCTCCAACTCTCTTTTTTTGAGATAGGCTTTATTGACATCGGTAATCTCAATTTCTCCTCGATCAGAGGGTTTCATCTTCTTAGCGATTTCGACGCACCGATTATCATAAAGATACAGTCCGGTTACCGCATAATCACTAATCCATTCTTTCGGTTTTTCGACAATTTCTATCGCTCTATTATTTTTATTGAATTTTACCACTCCGAATCTTTCCGGATCTTTTACTTTTTTAGCAAAAACATGTCCGCCGGATTTAAACTCCTTTATTTGCTTGGAAAAATCATCTTCAAAAATATTATCTCCCAAAATCAAGGCCACATTATCGTTGCCAATATGGTTTTCTCCGAGAATCAAAGCCTCCGCCAAACCGCGAGGCACCGACTGCACTTCAAAGGAAATATGAATATCGTACTTGCGAAATAAAGCTCCCAATAAATTCAAAAACTGTCCGCTGTGCTCCGGAGCGACGATAATCAAAATATCTTTAATACCCGCTTTGATCAAAGTGTTGAGCGGATAAAAAATCATCTGCTTGTCATAAACCGGCAAAAGCTGTTTGCTGGTGGTGGCGGTCATCGGGAAAAGTCGAGTGGCTGTTCCTCCGGCCAAAATAATTCCTTTCATTTTCTTTCTTCTTTGCATACTTTTAAAATTAATAAAAACTTGATTTTTAGCCAAATCAAACTACTTATATTTTAAATCAAATTTAAAAAATATGCCAATATCGGGACAAAAAAAGATCCATAGTCGATTATAGGACTATGGATCAAAAAAATAAATAATTTAAAAAAATTTAAAGGGAGTCTCGCATATTATTGCAAAACTCCCTTTTGTTCATGCATATTTTTTAGAATTTAAGAACCAGTGAGCTCCCTTAATGTAT
>JAZHDF010000093.1:0-9929 GCA_036584565.1 Candidatus Moraniibacteriota bacterium | reverse complement strand
TCAAGCGTTTGCGGAGTAATCCTCTTTAATGCTTTAAAACCCCTATTTTTCAAGCTTTTTTATCTATTTTTTATTCCCAAAACCCGAATATTCCAAATCGAAAAAACCCTTGTTTAATTGAAAATTTTTTTTAATTATTTTTTTTCGACCAAAGAAATTTTGGAAATCTTTGCGCTCCAAACAACAATAAAAAAAGCGAGTGTCACCAGGACGATTGTCCCGCCGGTAGAAAGATTTAAATAGTAGGACAAAAATATCCCGCTAATCACCGAAAAAATTGAAAAAAATTCGGCGTAAAAAATTGTGTGCAGAAAACTTTTCCTTAATTGCAAAGCTGTCACTACCGGAATAACCACCAAGGCCGAAATAAGTAAAGCGCCCACAATCGGAATTGCCAAGGCGATCGCCAAAGAAGCTGTCATAATCAAAAGCAGATTGATAAACTTTACCCGCACTCCGGACACTCTGGCCAAATCCTCATCAAAGGAAACATAAATTAAATCTTTGAAATAAAAAGACACTGTCGCCAAAATCACCAAAGCCAGAATTGAAATAATGGCAATATCGACAAAACTAACCGTTACGATACTGCCGAACAAATAGCTGAAAAGATTAAAATTCAAATTGTGATACAAACTCAAAATCACCGCCGCCAAAGCCAGGCTCCCCGAAAGAAAAAGCGCCAAAGCCGTCTCACCGTAAACTCGTTTGCCGGTTCTTAATTTTTCCACTCCCCAAGAAGCCAATAAAGAAGAACCCACCGCCGTCAAGAAAGGATTGAAACCCAACAGTAAACCCACGGCCACTCCCAAAAGAGAGATATGCGCCAAAGTGTCCGCTATCAAGGAATATCTTTTGAGCACCAAAAAAATCCCGATTAACGGAGCGATAAAAGCGATAATGACTCCGCCCGTCAAACCCCTAAGCATAAAATCATATTGAAAAATTTCCATAAATATTTTTTTCGTGGATTAATTATTATGTTTATGCTTAAAAGCGATTTTTACCTCCCGATTGGAAACATTGAATAACTCGGTTTCCCGGATAAAATCTTTAGGTGTCAGGTGACATTTGAGGGTCTTGTCGATGCACATTATATGCATCACCTCCCGCGACAATCTCTCGATATCATGAGAAACCATAATCAAAGTTATCCCCATTTCTTTATTTAAGTATTGCAGTAATCGATAAAAATCATCCTGATTTTTTTTATCTATTCCGGAAGTGGGTTCGTCCAAAAAAATAATTTCCGGATTATTTACCAAAGCTCTGGCGATATAAACCCGCTGCAATTGACCGCCGGAAAGATCGCCAATCAGTCGATTCCGGAAACCGCTCATTCCGACCTTTTCAAGAATTTCCAAAACAAATTCTTCCGCCGGGAATTCGGCTTTCTTCCAAATTTTTTCTCGTCGATAACCGCCCAAAGTGACCGCCTCAAAAACCGTCAAGGGAAAGTTTTTATCCACTCCGACTATTTTCTGGGGGACATAACCGATTCGATACCATTCTTTGAAATTTCTGAAATCCTGGTCAAAAATCTTCATCTTTCCCTTATCCGGTTTGATCAAGCCCAGAATTATTTTTATCAAAGTGGTCTTACCTGAACCGTTCGGTCCGACAAATCCGATATAATCGCCTTTATGAATATCAAAAGAAATATTTTCCAAAATACTTTCACCTCTTTCGTAAGCAAAAAAAACATTCCTGACTTCGATAATATTTTTGGTGTGATCAACGAATCCGGATTTATTGTTTAATTTGTTCATAAAAAATTTAATCTATAATTTGTTAGATATTACAGCCTTGTTTATAACTTTATTAAAACCCTCCCAATTTTGTCATCCCGTAAATTAAAATTTCTTAGCGATTCGCCAACTGGCGGAAAGTGTTAGAGATTTAATTACCTGCCTACCGGCAGGCAGGCACGGGATCTCTACCTATAAAAATCAGCTTGAGATTCCACATAGATGATTTTCTAAAAGCTCGTAAACTCGCTTAGAAAATCTATCTTCTGGAATGACAAGAAGCCGTAAATAAAGTTCCGATATTTAACATATAATTAATATCATCACCCCGACTACAAAAAAGTAAATTGAGTGAAAAACCAAATCACAAGAAATAAGACACAAATAAATTCAAAATTACAACTTCCAAAAATTAAAAAACATATGATATTTTTAATTTGATATTTGGTGTTTGGTATTTATTTGGAAATTGTTTCTTGGAGTTTGTTTCTTCTGTAATCAGTTGCATTCTAGCGCTATTTTCAAATTTTCCAAATTTTTTTCCATTTCGGTGATATAATTTTTTCCTTGCCCGATTTCTTCTTTACTCAATCCCCCGATCGGATTAAGCACCAAAGTTTCCGCTCCAGCCTCACTAGCCACCACCTCGGAAAGACGGGGGCTGATTAAGCTTTCAAAAAAAATATATTTTATCCCCTTTTGTCTGGCAAGCTCGGAAATCTCCGCCAATTGCCTGGGAGAGGGCTCCTCCTCCGGAGAAAAACCCGCAATGGCAATCTGATTTAAACCGTATTCCTGAGCCAAATAGCCGAAGGCCTTATGTGAAGTGATGAAATCTTTTTTTTCGCAAAACTCCAACTCTCTCCGAAAAGCGCTATCCAAATTAAGAAGTTTGGTTTTGAGAATATTTAAATTTGACTGATAATAATCTCTATTTTTGGGATCGACTCGCATAATCTCAATCGCTATTAACTCCGCCATCTCGGAAGCCAACACCGGACTCAACCAAAAATGCGGATCGTTTTCTAAAATTTCCTCTCCCTTTTTTCGACTCTGTATTTTTTCTTTCAGTACCAAAACATTCAACCCCTTCATGATTGTGTTTTCTCTGATTTTATTTTCCCAAGCTTCCAATCCTCCGCCGTTTAAAATCAAAAGCTTACTTCTTCTGATAGCAACCATATCTCGAGCGGTTAATTCATAATCATGCGGCTCTCGACCGGCCGGAGTCAAATTGGTAACTTCCACAAAATCTCCCCCGATTTCCGAAGTTAAAAAATAAAGCGGATAAAAACTGGTCGTCAGACTCAATTTGTTTGTCATATCAACCGGCTCGTTTTTATTTTTCCAATAAACCCAACTCAAAAACACCCCCGTCATCAAGGTTATCGATAGCAAAAAATAAAGATATTTTCTTTTCTTTTTCATATAATTAAATAGTAACGATTTTTCGCTCAAATGTCCATTTAAAAAAATGAATTATCAATTTTTATTCAAATTTCTCTGCTCCTCCTGAATCCTCACCGACTCCTTCATTATCTCCCTAAAAATATTTTCCGCAAAATCAGGATTGATTTTTTTATTTTCAGCCAACCTTCTTAATTTCTTTATTTTTGCTTCCTCCACTTCAACATTTAAAATCGGAAGATTTGATTTTCTTTTTTGTTGCTCTATTTTTAGCGCTATTTTCATCCGATAAGAAACCAAACTTAAAATCAGATAATCGATAAAAGCGATAATTTTTCGATATTTTTTCATATTTTATATTAACTATTTTTTAAAACATTTCATAGGTAATGATACCTGATCAGCATATTCATTTGGCACCATTTTATACAAGTTAATTGTGCCGAAATTTTTCAAGTCCTCTATTTTGTGTGTCATAATCATATCATCGCTAATTTGATCCTTGGATCTAGTTCTTGCTAAAACATAATACACTTTGTTTTTTAATTGAGACACATCGATATCTGCCTTTTTTATATAGCAAAGCGCATTATTATTTTTATTTTCGACCACAACTATATAATAAAATGCTCTTGCGTAACTATTATCCCCTATAATTAAAAATTTTTCCGATTGAGCAGATAAAGAATTTAAATATTTTCCCGCCATTCTTAATTGTCCGAGAGTCACAATATCGTTTTGATTTAATACAATATCATTCCATACGAGAGGATTCTTTTCTGTTTCAGCTTTATTTAAAATTTTAAAATATTCGGTCGTCTTAAATAAATTTAATCCAAGCAAAAAAATGCTCATTATTACAATAACCCATTTACCCCAAGAAAATGACTTATTTATTATTTCAAAGAATATTCCCAATAAAATTAAAAAAGGAGCCGCCAGATAAAGATAGAAGCGAGGAGAAATTTGATAAGCTACTAAAATAAGAAATACTTCCCCGAAAAACAGTCAAAAAAACAACAAAAGATAACGATTAAAAATATTTTCAGCAACTAAATCATTTTTAGACCTTTTTTTGTTAAAAATTTTAACAAATGAAAATAAAAAAATTCCTAAAGAAAACACAAAAATTAAAATTGCCAAAAAATGATGACCTAAATTATTTTTACAATTTTCATTACAAACAATTCTAAAAAATTTCTGATTATCTTTTTTGATTCGAATATTGTATCCACCATTATTATCTGAAGATATAATATTCCAATAAAAAGTGCTTGTTTCCTGAAAAGCTCTTAGTGTTTTTTCAGCAAATCCACGATTAACCCCAGCTTCTTTGTCATCAACAGTTTCAATCCCATCACTTAGCTTAACAGCCTCCAAAAATGAATCAATATTTCTACCTTTGGTTTTAATCTCACTCAAAATTACCGGGCTATACAAGAATAACAAAATAAAAAATGATCCCAACACAATCCTCCAGGGAATGCGTATCCTAACCGTTGCCAAATAAAATAAAACAGCCAGTGGCGCAGAAACAAAAGCAATAAAATGCAATTGAGTCAATACACCAAAACCAAAAATAAACAACAAAAACCATTTTGCATTTAACTCTCTATCTTCGTATGCTTTTAATAAACTATAAAATGTCACCATTGACCAAAAAAACATACCGTTGGGATTCCAAGCAAAACGACCATAGGTAACAAGAAAAAGTGATGTGGATAAAATAGCTGAAATTGAAACCGCCGTCCACCTACCAAATAAAAACAATCTCGCAAAAAGATAAAACAATGGTATGGAAAAAATTGAAAAAAGCAAATCAGGTAAGGCCATCGATTCCGGAGAGGTGCCGAAAATCCAACTTGAAAAATAGGAAAAATAATAAAAAATAGGACCCAAATTCAAATCTTTTCCTCTGGCTTGAGGACCAAGTAAAGGTAAATTTTCAACACCATTTTTTACAGCATCTTGAACGACAAATACATCCCTTGCCTGATCGAGTTCAAAATGCAGCCATGGTCCAAAATTATAAACCCGCAAAAAAACACCCAATACAAAAACAATAAATAAAGTTATGTAAACATATTTATGTTTTTTTATTTCCTTTTTTATTTTTTCAAATTTGTTAGCAAAAATCATAAAACATTCATTCCTAAAATCACCCCTTAACTACCGGCAGATAAACCGTAAAATGAGAACCGACTCCTTCAATACTCTCGACCGCAATTCGCCCTTTCATTCTTTTGACAATTTCCATCGTTATCCAAAGGCCCAGGCCTGTGCCGGTAATATTCTTGGTCTTATCATTTTGAATCCTATGAAATTTGCCGAACAAATCGGCTTGATCTTCCGAAGAAATACCAATTCCGGTATCGGCGATCGTAATCCCCAATTCTTTATCCTTGAGACCGGTGCTGACCGTAATCGAGCCTTGCGGCGTATATTTAATCGAATTACCGATTAAATTTATCAAAACCTGTTTCAATCTATTGCCATCCGCCAAAACAAACAGAGTATTTTCGACGGGATTGAAATTCAAAGCCAATCCCTTTTGGACAGCTTGCGACCTTATCTCCTCAATCGATTCGCCGATTATTTTATTGACATCCGCACTCTCAATTTTCATCGGCATTCGATTTCCTTCCAGTCTGGAAACTTCCAACATATCCGATACCAGACCGTTCAATCTATCCACCGAAGTGGTGATATTGCCCACATATTGTCTAGCCTCTTCATCGGCCAAAACCTCCTTTTTCTCTTTCAAAAAATCCAAATAACCCTTTATCGCTCCCAATGGAGAGCGCAACTCATGACTGGCCATCGAAATAAACATATCCTTCATCTTATCCAGTTCTTTTAACTTTGTCACCGTCAATGCATAACCGAAAAGTTTGGCCTGATTGGAAACAAACAACAACACCACTACAATTGTCAAAAACAAAACCCAATAAGAACGATAAATGGTTTTATTGATCAAATTATCGGTCCCGGCCAATGACAAAGAAATCGACATCAGACCGATTTTTTCATCTCCGTTTCCATAAATAGCCTTGGTAACCCGCCAAAATCTCTCCCCGTCTTTTTGGTCCAAAAAAGCGATTCCTTCCTGAGTATTCCAAGCTAGGACATTTTGTTTTAATTCATTTTCCTGTTCGGTACCGACCAGATCCCTCTGATTGGAAGCCACTACCGCAAATCGACCCTCCTCCGCTGGTTTATTGACGGTTATCTCGACAATCTCGCTGTCCTCGGTAGCAATCTCATCGATAATCGCTTGAATTTTTGTGGCATTGTCCAAACTGTCCGAAAAAGATTTATTTATTATCTCTTCCACCAGGACGGCTTTTTTTTGAGTTATCTTATTTATATCCGCCTCATAACTGGAATTAATCAAATAGGTATTGATAAAAAAAGCCACCGGAATCAAAAAGACTAAAACCAAAGAGTAAGTTACGCTTGGATTTTCCTTGATAAAGGAAACAGCTCTCGAAAAAATATTTTTCATAAAGTTATTTTTGCTATCCGAAGAGAATTTAATTATGCTTGCATTATAGCACAAAAAACAACCTATTTGAAAAAATAAAGTTAAAAAATCCAATTAAAAACATAACCCACCAAAATCATTCCCAGAGAAGTTATTGTAAAAAAAGTCAGCAGTAATCTCAGTTTCATTACTTTTTTCAATATTAAAGCTTCCGGCAAAGAAAGTCCGACAATCGCCAGCATAAAAGCCAAGGCGGTTCCGAAAGGAACGCCTTTGTCAATCAAAGATTCAACGATCGGGATAACTCCGCTGGCATTGGAATAAAGAGGAACCGCCAAAATTACCGCCATCGGTACGGCCCACGGATTATTTTCAGTTATATATCTTTCAAAAAATCCCTCCGGAACATAACCGTGAATTATCGCCCCCAGCCCCACGCCGATTAAAACATAGGGAATTATTTTTTTTGAAATGCCCCAAGCTTCTTTTGAAATTATTTTGAAAACTTGGACGGAAAAATTACTCTTCTTATTCTCGACAGAAATTACTTTGCCTGTATCAACTTTCCAAACAAATTCTTCTACATATTTTTCCATTTTTAATTTTCCCAAAACCCAACCGCCCGCCATTCCGATTAAAATTCCCGCCCCCGCATAAATCAAAGTAATCTTTAGGCCGAATATTCCGATAAACATCGCCACCGCAATTTCATTAACCAGCGGCGAAGTAATTAGAAAGGCGAAAGTTACTCCCAATGGAATTCCCGCCTTTAAGAACCCGATAAAAAGAGGAATGGATGAGCAGGAACAAAAAGGAGTAATCGCCCCGAAAATTGTGGCCAAAAAATAATCCAAGCCGAAAAAATTATGCTTGGCCAAGAAATCTCTCAACTTTTCAATGGGCAAATAATAACGCACCCCACTCATCAAAAAGGTTATCACCAAGAGAAGCAGGATTATTTTTATGCTGTCATAAATAAAAAAGCTGATTACTTCACGCATTCTGTCTTGATCGATTGAATTAAACAATTGTCCTATCATAAATTTAAAAAATATTTAATAAGGTACTGCAAATAATAAATTCCGGCTAAAAGAAAAATTGTCGCTACGCTGTAGCGCATTATTTTTTCAATTTCACTCAGCACATTAAAAATCTTGCTAATTTTTCCTACCCCGAAAGCTATTAAAAAAGAAAAAATAATTACCGGCAGACCCGTTCCCAAAGCAAAAAAAGGTGTCAAGATCAAACCTTCTCGGGAACCGAGTATCAGCGGAATCAAAGTTCCGAAAAATATCGCCCCGCTATAAGGGCAAAAAGCTAAAGCAAAAAAAATTCCTAAAATAAACGCCCCGAAATATCCTTTTCCCACCAGCCATTCTTTTATTTTTTCGGCTCTGTTTCCGCCCGAACCCGGATTAATCTTGATTATTCCGAACATTACCAGACTAATTAAAATCAAAACTACTCCCAAAATTTTATCACCCCAACCCTGAAAAATTTTACCGATCGCAAAAGAAGAAAGGCCGAAATAAATCAAAATAGCCAAAGCGGTATAACCGACAGCTCGACCAAGAGTGTATATCAATCCGCTGGTTAAAGTATATTTAGCGCTTTTGATGTCTTTGGAAATATAAGCGATAGCGGTAATATTGGTTGCCAAAGGGCAAGGACTGATCGAAGTCATAATTCCCAAAGCAAAAGCCGAAAGCAGAGGGATATTATATTGATCGATTAATACATTTAAAAAATCCATTTAATTGTTTTTTAATTTTTGCTCAAAAAAGTCAATTACATCTTCACTGCCCAGATAGCATCTTCCATTGGCCCATAAAAATACCTCCTCGATTTCCATCTCCTCCATTTCGCAATCTTTCATTTTTTCTTTCATCAAGGCATTATCGGCCAATCGATCTTTTTCTTGAAAATCAGATTCTTTTTTTATTTCATTTTCTTTGATATAAACTCTTACCTTATCGCAATCCGCACAATTATTCCCGAAAAATAAAATCATATCGACCGCCTTCTTCTCCTCTTCCGTTTTTGCCAAAGCGGTCTCCCCCAAAACACCCTTCAATTTATCGGAAAAATAATTCATAAAATCATCTTCATTGGATATCAGGCGCCAAACTTTGGCATCCTCCTTGATATTCTCATTGCCATCGATAATAGCATTGATATAAAGAGAGGTGCCAAATGCCTTAAACTTCTTTGCTATTTCCTTATTTTCCGTAAGATCGATATTTATCTCGATATATTCAAGCCTGCCGGAATCCAGCTCATCCTTGAAATCTTGATTGATTGTTTTTTTGACCAAATCGCCGGCTGTAACACAAGAATAGCAACGACTAGTCGGATGAAATAAATATATTTGAACTTTTTCCGCCGACTTGGAAGCGGCATCTTCCATTGCGGAACTATCCTTTTCGGGATTCAACTCAACACTCCCCGATTCATTTGTTTTAGTCGAATTGGAGTTTGCATATATAAGCGCCACAACAAAAAATAACACCCCCCCGCAAATCAAATATGTTCCTATTTTTTTTACTCCGTTAGAAATTTTTTTATCATTTTCCATAAATTTAACTCCCCCTTTAAAAATTATATTTTAAAACAATTTTTAAAAGGATTTGCATCTTTTATCTATTTTTAACATTTGCACCCGCAAGAGCAGATTCCGCAACCATCTTCGGAAGATATCTTGCTTTTATTCTTTCCCTCAACTAAATCCCTTATTTCTTGCACCTCGGGCACTCTCCCGTAAATTTTAACTTCTTCGTCAATCACCAGAGCCGGGACACTCATTATTCCGTAATTCATAATTTCAACAATATCGGTTATTTTTTTTACCTCGACGTCAATTTTAAGCTCCGCCAGAACCTCTCTGACATTACTCTCCAATCTTTGACAATTAGGGCAACCCGTCCCTAAAATCTTTATAATCATATTTTTACAGAATTTGCATATTTAAAAAATAATATATTTTCAGTTTCCGGAAAATATTATTTTTTCGAACTGCCGTGCCTGCGAAAGGCGAGAAAAAATGATATTTTTGGGAAACATTAATCAAAAAATGATATTTAAATTTACAAACCCCGGTTTATTTAATTAAATTATTTAACAATTTACTTTTTTCCTTAATTATCTTTTTATTTAAACTATAATACACAAAAATCCCTTCCTTCCGCCTATCCAGTATTCCCGCTTTTTTCAGTTGTCCCAAGTGATGAGAAGTTAATTTCTGAGAAATCTTTAGGGCTTTAAAAATCTTGCAAACACACAAAGACTCCTCC
>JAZHDF010000092.1:0-10067 GCA_036584565.1 Candidatus Moraniibacteriota bacterium | reverse complement strand
TTAGCATCATATGGCTATTATATCATAGCTTCTGATGGTCTAGAGCCTTATAAATTATTTTATAGTATAAAATATAGCAAGCATTTAAATTGTTAGATATAAATAAAATGAAAAAAAGGATCTTAGTTTTTCCATGTGGTTCAGAGATAGGACTTGAAATACATAATGCACTCAAATTTTCTACACATATCGAATTATTTGGTGGATCAACTATTTCAAATCATGGAAAATATGTTTATAAAAACTACATAGAAGATATTCCAAATGTGGATAGCTCTAATTTTATTGAAGAAATCAATGAAGTTATAAGGAAAAATAAAATTGATTTTATTTTTCCTGCTCATGATAGTGTTGTTTTAAAATTGGCTGAGAATATTAATAAATTATCTTGTAGTGTAATCGGGTCTCCTGCTGAGACTTGTGCAATTTGTAGGTCAAAAAGCAAAACTTATGATTTTTTTAGGGAAATAATCGATGTGCCATATGTTTACAAAAACGGAGAAGTTCCATTTGTATATCCTGTTTTTTTAAAGCCTGATGTCGGGCAGGGATCAAAGGGCACTTTTTTAGCGAACTCATTGGCAGATATTGAATTTTATAGAAGGAAGGATGAATCTATTTTAGTATTGGAATACCTGCCGGGAGAAGAATATACCATAGACTGTTTTACTGACAAAAATAGAAAACTTCTTTACGCTGAAGCAAGGTTTAGAAATAGAATTTCTAATGGAATAAGCGTCGAAACATTTCCAGCTAGTAATCCGATATTTAGGGATATTGCGGATAAAATAAATAAAGAACTTGCATTCAGGGGGGCATGGTTTTTTCAGTTAAAGAAAAATGCAGATGGGAAATATGTTTTATTGGAGATTGCACCCAGAATTGCGGGAAGCATGGCTTTGTATAGAAACTTAGGGGTCAATTTTCCACTTCTGAGTGTTTTTGATGCCCTAGACAAGGAGGTAATGATTTCAGATAATAAATATGATATAATCATGGACAGAGCTTTGTTTAATAGATTTCAAATAAAATTAGATTATAAGCGTGTTTATATAGATTTAGATGATACAATAATTTTTGAAAATAAGGCAAATCCATTAGTCTTGTTTTATTTATATCAATGTCTAAACAATGATGTAAAGATAAGTTTATTATCTCGACACAAGGCCAGAACAGGAAACGACATAGGAGATGTTTTAAAGAATTTTAGGATAGGAGAAATTTTTGATGAAATAATTGATGTAAAGGATGGAGAGAGTAAAGATATTTACATAAAAGATAAAAAATCAATTTTTATAGACGATTCGTTCAGTGAGCGAAATACTGTAAAAGAAAAGCTAAATATACCAGTTTTTGAGGTTAGTTCTATAGAGAGCTTAATTAACTGGAAATATTAAATATATGGAGAATAAAATAAATGAACGCGATTTAAGACATTTTCAATTGCTGAGAGATAACGTTGCCAGTTTTCTTTTTAATTGTGCGTCTAAGTATGATATGGGGGGGGTATTGCTTGATATTGCCCCGCAGGATCATGCTGGGGCTAGGGCGTGTTTTAAAAAAAATAAAATTGAAACTCTAGATATTGATCCAAAATCTAAAGCAACATACATCGCTGATATATGCAGTGTAAATGAAGACCTTGTATTAAGAGAAAGTTTTGATGTGGTTGTTTGTACTGAGGTATTGGAGCACACCAGCAATCCATTTGCTGCGGTTAATGAAATAAGGAGGATTTTAAAAAATAATGGAATAGCTCTTTTTTCTGCGCCTTTTGATTTTCGTATTCATGGTCCATTGCCAGATTGTTGGAGAATTAGTGAATATGGATGGAAAGCTCTTTTGGGAAAGGGTTGGGAGATATTAGAAATAAAGGCACTAGAGTCTGATAGATTTTTGATGCCAATTCATTATACTGTAGTTGCTAGAAAAATAAATGATTAATATATGAAAATGATAGAAAAAGAACCAATTTTTAAAAATCCTATAATTATAACGAGACCAGTAATGGTTAATCTGGATGAATTAAGCCTTCAGCTAAGAGAGGTTTGGGAATCTGGGTGGCTTACAAATAATGGATATAAACACCAAGAATTAGAGGCTTTGATTAAAAATGAGATATTCAATGGTTTTTCGACATCTCTTGTGACCAATGCAACAATTGGCCTTCTTATTGCTTTGAAAACATTGGATATTGAGGGTGAGGTTATAACCACTCCATTTACATTTCCAGCTACGGCACATGCAATTTCTTGGGCTGGACTTAAACCAGTTTTCTGCGACGTTGATCCGCTTACGATGAATATCGATGCCAACAAAATAGAGGAATTAATAACGGATAAAACCTCAGCAATTATGGGTGTGCATGTTTTTGGAAATCCATGTGATGTTGAGAAAATAGATCAAATAGCAAAAAAAAATAATTTAAAAGTAATTTATGATGCTGCTCATGCTTTCGAATTAGAAATTAACGGCAGAAGTATTGTTAATTATGGAGATGTTTCTGTTTTTAGTTTTCATGCCACAAAACTTTTTCACACCGTAGAGGGTGGTGCAATAGTTTTTAAAGATGAAAAGTTAAAAGGTAAATGTGATATAATAAAAAATTTTGGTATAAAAGGAGACGATGTTATCGAGTGCGGGATTAATGGAAAGATGAATGAGTTGCAAGCTTCAGTGGGCTTATTGATGATGAAAAAAAAGGAAGACGAGAGAATGGCGCGTAAAATTGTGAGGGATATCTATATTGAAAATCTCAGTAAAATAAATGGCATTATTTTACCTAATATAGCAAGATCTGTAACAAAAAATAGTTTACAATATTTTG
The DNA here is from genome assembly GCA_036584565.1 of Candidatus Moraniibacteriota bacterium. Classification (GTDB taxonomy): domain Bacteria; phylum Patescibacteriota; class Minisyncoccia; order Moranbacterales; family UBA9337; genus UBA9337. Next base: position 7,240 of record JAZHDF010000092.1, on the reverse strand, counting down.
TCATTAGAATAGATGCTGAGAAATTTGGAAAAACAAGGAATGATGTGTTTGATGAATTAAAAAGAAATAATGTTTTTGCAAGAAAATATTTTTATCCTCTATGTACAAATTTTAAACATTATTCTGATCAAAAATACGTTGTTCCTGTCGCAGAGAAAATTGCAGAACAAGTTTTGTGCCTACCTTTTCATAGTGGTCTTTCCAAGGATGATGTGTTGGGAATTGCAGAAATTATTAAAAGTATTTCTAAAATAAAATAACATATGCCAAAAGTAAGTATCATAATACCATCTTATAATCATGAAAAATACATAAAAGACTGCATTGGCAGTGTTTTAAATCAAACATTTCAGGATTTTGAAATTATTATAACTGATGATGGATCGACTGATAATACTGTAGCGGAAATTAAAAAATTCAAAGACGGAAGGATAAAACTTTTTTGTTTTGGTAAAAATAAGGGAGCGTCAGTAGCTGTAAATAATTGTATAGCTAATTCTATCGGTGAATATATCGCAATTATTAATTCGGACGATGTTTATGTTAGTGACAAATTAGAAAAGCAGGTCGATTTTTTAGAAAAGAATAATAATGTAGGGGCTGTCTTGTCTTATATATCAGCAATTGATGAGCGAGGTAATGATATTTTGGATGATAAAATATTTAACTTTAGGCATTTTGATAGAGGAAATCGTACTAAATATGAGTGGCTTCAATTATTTTTTTCTGGAGAAAATGGACTAGCTCAACCCAGTACATTAATTAGGCGATCCTGCTATTTTGAGACTGGAATGTATGATGAGCGTTTTGCCCAAGTTCCGGATTGGGATTTTTGGATTCGTTTTTGCATGAAATATGATCTGCATGTTATCTCAGAAAGATTGGTTAAATACAGAGTTCGAGACAATAATCAAAATATTAGTGCGAATAGACCAGAGAAAAATGTGCGAATCAATTGGGAAATTTCTCAGATGTTAAGAAATTTTTTAAACATAAATGATATAAGTGAATTTAAAAAAATATTTCCAGATTACTTGGAGTATGAATTAGATGTTGATTTAATTCCATACTGTATTGCAAAAGAAGCATTAAAATCACCCAATGAATCTTACAGACACTTTGCCATAGACACTTTGTATGGAATTTTTGAAAATAAAGAATTATCTCTAAAGATAGAAAAAATATTTGACTTTTCATTCTCTGACTTAATTAAGATTGCGGGAAGGGAGGATTTGTTTTCTATGAATAAGATAGTTAAATTAGGCAAAATTATAGAATTTAAAGATACTATAATCCAAGAAAAAGATACTATAATCCAAGAAAAAGATACTATAATCCAAGAAAAAGATAGTGTAATTCAGGAAAAAGAAGGGGAGATTTTATTTATGAAGTCTTCTATATTTTGGAAAATGCGAAGTTTTTATTTAAAAATAAAAAAAATAAATTTGACTAGAATGAGGCAGTTATTAAAGAATTCCTGCAAAACGATTAAAAGAGATGGAGTTAAAAAATTTTTTATTAGAGTATTTGATTTTTTGGGCAATAAATTTATAAGTAGCTCTAAATATGAAAAAAAGATACAACGAATAGTTGTATCTAAAAAATATCAAAAAAAATGGAATGAAGATTTGCCATTAGTTTCTATCGTCATCCCTTGCTATAATTATGGGAATTTTGTAATTGAAACCATTGAGTCAGCAGTAAGACAAACTTTTCAAAATATAGAGATAATTGTTATTAATGATGGCTCTAATGATAAAAAAACTGTAAATGTCTTAAATTCATTAAAGTATCCAAAAACGAGAGTAATTCACCAGAAAAATCAAGGACTAGCTCAAACACGAAATAATGGAATGGAAATAGCAATGGGAAAATATGTTTGCTTCTTGGATGCTGATGATATAATGATGCCTACTTACATAGAGAAAGCAATAATTTTATTGGAGTCGGATGAAAATTTAGGGTGTGTCTATAGTTGGTTGCAATGTTTTGGGGAAAATGATTCTATTTGGAAGACTCAAGATTTAGATCCATTCGAATTAAGAAATTCAAATATTGCTTCTTCGCATAGCGTCATAAGAAAAACATCATGGGAGAAGGTAAAAGAATTAAATAGATTTGGATTTCTCACTAAATATAACGGATATTTTGAAGATTGGGTTTTCTGGATTGATATGTTGAGGGTAGGTTTCGGAGGGGTGGTTATAGAGGAGCCACTAATAAGGTATAGAGTCCACAAAAACTCTCTTAGTGCAATACACAAATCTGGCTTTAAAGATAAGTTGAAACAATTAAAAAAAGATAGAAAAGAATTTTTTTATAACGATAAATATTCAAAAGAAATACAAAGTAAAATATTTAGAAAAATAGAAATAATAAATTTTCTCGACAACATTAATAAGAATAGCTTTTATTTATCCAGTCAAAATAATAATAAAAATATCTTATTATTGATGCCATGGCTTACTTTCGGTGGAGCGGAAGCATTGGTTTTTAATTATGCACATAAATTAAAAGGTTCATATAATTTTCACATAATTACAGGAATAAAAAGTAAAAATGAATGGGAATATAAATTTAAAGAAGTTACTAATAATATTTATCATTTGCCAAATTTATTTGATGTCGAAGAGGAAAATTTGGAGTTTGTTTTAAATTATATAGAAACAAGAGATATTAAGATTGTGCATATAATTCATAATAGTGTTTTTTATGAAATGTTTCCGCATATAAAGAAAAAATTTCCTAATATCAAGGTTATTGTTACAGTATTTAATGTTTTGGCCGATCATTTCAAAAATTCTTTGAAAAATGTTGAATATATAGATAAATTTATAACGGATAATTCTCTGGTGGTTAAAGAATACGGAAAAAGAGGTATTAAGTGCGAAGCCATCCATAATGGCATAGATTGTATTGAAAAATTTAATATGAATAATCATAGTAGATTAGACGAACGAAAAAAAATAGACGTTAAGAACGATGAATTAGCTGTTTATTTTATCGGTAGATTATCTCCGGAAAAAAATCCGGATATATTTCTAAATGCTGCAAAAGAAATTGTGAAAAAACACTCAAAAGTAAAATTTTTTATTATTGGCGATGGACCTATGCGAAGGGAAATTGAGAAATCAATTGGTGAATTTAATCATAATAACATTAAATATCTTGGTTACCAGACAGATATTCCTCGATATCTAAGTGCGGCAGATGTTTTTGTTTTACCTTCAAAGATAGAAGGATTTCCACTATCAAATTTGGAGGCTATGGCTATGGGTGTATGTGTTATATCATCCAATGTGGGTGGAGTTAGTGATGCTATAGAAGATAGAAAAAATGGATTTCTTGTGAATCCAAACTCAATAGAGGCTCTTGTTGATAAAATAGAATTTGTTATAAAAAATAAGGGTATGGTTGATAATATTTCCAAAAATGCCAGGAAAACCATAGAAGAAAAATTTTCTATAGAAATATTGGCTAAAAACTATAATAATTTATATAAAAATATAAATGAATAATGGGAAAAGAGTTTTAATATTAGGGGGAGAGGGTTTTATAGGAAGAAATATAGCTGAGGTTTTATCTGATGAGTCGGAGTGTTTTTCGGTTGGTAATATTAAGTCTTTTTTCCTAGAACGAAATGATTCTTTTTTAAAAATTAATCCTTACAAGGAGGCTGTTAATTCAGATTTTGATGTGTATATTCATCTTATAGACAATCAAGTTGAATTGGATAATTTTTTGAAGGAGGAGCGGAATTTAATGAAAAATTTATCTATATCTAGAAATAGTCACTTGATAGTTTTTTCTTCCGCTGTTGTGTATGCTAATCCAGATTCTCCCTATGGAAAGAGGAAATTAGAACTAGAAAAATTTTATGAAGAATTTTGCCAAAGAAAAAATATAAATCTAACAACTGTCAGATTATTTAATATATATGGTAAATATCACTTGCCATACAGACAAGGTGGATTGGTGGCTAATATTTTTTTTAATTATTTAAACGGATTACCAGTAGAAATAAATGATTTAGAGACAAAAAGGGATTTTATTTATGCTACCGATATGGCAATAATCATAAAAGATATTATAAATAGTAAAAAATTTGGCAAGTATGATTTGGCGACCGGAAAACTTATTTCTATAGGTGAAATAATAGAAATATTGAAAAATAATGTGATTAAAAAGTTAAAAATTATAAACAAGAATAATGGAGAGAAAATTTTATCTCCAGCGGGGAATAACGAGTTGTCTAAAATTCTAAATCTTGTTAAAATTGAAGATGGCTTAAAAAAGGCGTATTTATTTTATGAAAAAAATAATCAACTAATAAAGGATAATCTAAAATTATGAAAAAGATAAAAATAGATGAGTATAAAAATATTCTTATAATAGGAGCGGGGATTGGTGGAAAGTTATTAAAGAAGGACATAGAAAAGAATTATCCCGAATGCAAAATTATAGGATTTGTAGACGATAAAGATTTGGGAAATAGCAAGGAAAAAGTTCTCGGGGAGATAGATGATCTGTCAAAAATAAATAAAATTTACAGAGTGGATGAAATGGTAATAGCAATACCTTCTGCGGACGGAAAACTAATAAGAAGAATTCTTTTGAATAATATGAAAAATAGAGTTCCTTTTCGAATTGTTCCAAGAAATCAACGAATTATTAATAAAGATCATGTTAGGTATTCTGAAGTTACGGATCTTGAGTTGGAGGATTTCTTGGGGAGACCATTTTTGAAAAAGAATGTAAAAAAACTTAGTAATTTTTATAAGAATAAGACAGTAATGATAACTGGAGGGGCTGGTTCTATCGGATCAGAAATCGTGAGGCAATTGCTTGATTTGGAAATAAAAAAAGTAATTATTTATGACAATTCTGAATATTTAACTTTTTCTCTTCATCAAAATCTTAGGGATAAGGGAGTAGATCCAAAAAAGTATAAGTTTATCATAGGTAATATTTTAAATAGGGGTAAACTAGATAGAGTTATAAGAAATGAGAAACCGGATTTTATTTTTCATGCAGCTGCCTATAAACATGTTTATCTAATGGAGGAAAATATCGATGAGGCAGTTTTAAACAATATTATTGGCACTAAAAATATTGTTGATGTGGCTATTAAGAATGGAGTTAAAAATTTTATTTTCATAGCTACGGATAAAGTTGTAAATCCATCGAGTATAATGGGTGCCACTAAAAAAATATCTGAATATTATATAAAATGTGTCCATTCAAATAAAAAATCTAAGACAAAATTTAATATTGTAAGATTTGGAAATGTTATAAATTCAAATGGTTCCGTTTTGCCCTTATTTGAAAAGCAAATAAAAGATTATAAATATGTAACAGTTACCCATAAAGATGTAAGGAGATTTTTCATGTCGATTAGAGAAGCATCTCAATTGGTTATAAATAGCGCCACTAGAAATAGACAAGGGGAAATATTTATACTTGATATGGGCGAACTTATTAATATATACGAAACGGCTCTTTGTTTAATTAGGAGTAAAAATTTGATACCAGGAAAAGATGTGGAGATAAAATTTATAGGTTTGAAGCCTGGGGAAAAAATACTTGAAGAGCTTTTTACTGATACTGAAATCAAAAATCTAGTTAAAACTGATATTGACAATGTCTTTAGGCTAAAGAATTTTGATGAGTGTCCGATGGATATAAATGAGTTGATTAGTGATTTTGAAATTATGCTTGAAGAAAACGTTTCGGAAATTAAACTTAGGGAATACTTTGTGAAGATATTCCCATCATTAAAAAAATGATTCAAAAGATAAAGATATCTTTGCATAAAACTTCTTATTTTCTAAAGAAAAAAATCTCAAAAAAATATTTTAATTTTGACAGAGAATATAAAAAATGGTTAAATTTAGGAAAGCCAATAGAATTAAGTTGTGAGAAAGAGTTCAAATTTAATAAAGAGAGGAATTCAATATCTTTTCTTGTGCCAGGAGTTAATATTTCAGGAGGAATTGCAGTCATCTTCCAGCATGCCAATAGGCTAAAATCTAATGGTTATAATGTCAAAATATATTCTTTAAGTAAGATAAATAATTTCGAATGGTTTCCTAATCAAGGGGTTGAAGTTGTTTCTTTTGAAAATTTTGAAAAAGAATTTTATAGTAAAAATTTCGATATTTTGATAGCAACTGGCTATAGTACTAGTTTTAGCGTGGCAATGTCTAAAGCGAAAAAAAAGTTTTATTTTGTGCAATCTGATGAGAGTCGTTTTTTTCAGAAAAACAAAAAATTATGTAAAATCATAAAAGAGAGCTATAAAATAGAATTTCAATATGTAACCGAAGCAAAATGGATAAAGAAATGGCTCGAAGATGAGCTTGGCCATACTGCTCATTATGTGCCCAATGGGATAGATTTAGAAGTTTTTAAAAAAGTTGATCCCATAGAGCCAAAGGGCGAAAAAACTCGTATTTTAATTGAAGGAGCAATTAATATTCCCTATAAAGGTATGCAGGATGCCTATAATGCGATTAAAGATTTGGATTGTGAGATTTGGATTGTGAGCAATAATGGAAAGCCAAAAAAAGGATGGAGATATGATAAGTTTTTTGAAAATGTTCCCTATAGCGAAATGAATAAAATTTATTCTTCTTGTGATATTTTTTTAAAGATGAGTAGGATAGAGGGTTTTTTTGGTCCTCCAATGGAGGCAATGGCTTGTGGTTGTGCCGTGGTAGTGGGTAGAGTTACAGGATATGATGAATATATAATTAATGGAGAAAATGCATTAGTAGTAGAAAGGGGAGATATAATTGGCGCTAAAAATGTAATTCAAAGATTAATTGAAGATGCACCGTTAAGAAATAAAATAATAGATGGCGGCCATAGGACAGTAAAGGAATGGGGTTGGGAAAAATCTTTTGACCATTTGAAAAAGATTTTTGAAAATATAAAATAATTTTTTTATTATTTCTTAACTTATATTTTAATTTTATTCAAATGCTGATAATTTCGGTGTCCATCCGGTAGCACTAAAACTTTTCCATCCGATTGCGTTTCCCTCTTCGTCGATTTTCCAAAACCCAGCCGTACTTAAATTGGACCACATAAGGTAGGCGGTATTTTCTTTATTAAAAGATAAACTTACTGGTTTCCAACCAGCGGCACGGTAGCTTTTCCAGTTAGATCGATTGCCTTCCGTGCTTATTTTCCAAAATGCTGCAGTACTTCCATTGGTCCACATTAGATATCCAACCCC
>JAZHDF010000091.1:0-10105 GCA_036584565.1 Candidatus Moraniibacteriota bacterium | reverse complement strand
GCTTGAAAAATAGGGGTTTTAAAGCATTAAAGAGGATTACTCCGCAAACGCTTGACATATTTTTAATCCTTTGCTAGTATTAGAAAGCGTTTGAGAGAGTATGTGCTAAAAAATTAAAAACATATATCTTTGCGAAAAAAAGAAAATAAAATCGAATACGAAAACGGGTGAAACTACAGAGCTTTCTCGGCTTGAAGTTTACTCGTCTCCAAGACGGGTTTTTTGTTTCTTTAAAAAGTTATATTGCGCCGAAATATTTTTTCTCGATTGAAAAATCGTAAAAAAATATTTCCGCGTGATTCAGTCCATCTTATAATGAGGTGGATGAGAATAACGAACTTTAAAAACTTAATAGACTTAATTTTTTTGTGTCATTTTGCGGTATCGCGGAGAAAGAATGATGCAGCGAGAGAAATTAAGCGTAGGTAAAGCAATTTTATCAGAAAATCCTGTCGCCTATAAGCGACGGGAAAATTAGTTAATAGTCTCTGTCTAGATGATTATTAACTGTTAACTTATCCTGCCACCCAAGGGTGGTGGGACAACAAAAAAAGAAAAGGTTACTTAAGCATATGGAGAATGCCTTGACTCGTATGAGCGAAGAAGGACGCAGCAGGTTGCGATAAGCCTCGGGGAGTTGCCAAGCAAACTTTGATCCGGGGATTTCCGAATGGGGAAACCCTCTTGTTTTTTAGCAAGAATCGTTATCTGAATTCATAGGATAACGAAGCAAACCCAGTGAACTGAAACATCTTAGTAGCTGGAGGAATAGAAATCAATAGAGATTCCGTCAGTAGTGGCGAGCGAAAGCGGAACAGTCTAAACCTAATCTGGTTTTCTGGTCTGCTGGTAAAACTGGTTTTTCGGTAGTTATAATTTTATATAACAACTGGAAAGCTAGTAAACCAGAAAACTAGAAAACCAGATTGGGTGTTGTGAGATAATCTTACTCGTTTAATCGGGGTTGCTTTATATTTTTTAGTAAAACACTTTGGAAAGAGTGGCCATAGAAAGTAACAGCCTTGTATGCGAAAAAAAATATAAAATGACGTGATTATTCTCAAGTAGGGCGGGGTCGGAGAAGCCCTGTCTGAATCCGGGAGCACTAACTTCCAAGACTAAATATTATACGAGATCGATAGTGAACTAGTACCGTGAGGGAAAGGTGAAAAGTATCCCGATAAGGGAGATGAAATAGTATCTGAAACCATATGTTAACAAAGAGTCAGAGCGGTACTTGTACCGCGATGGCGTACTTTTTGTAGAACGGGCCAACGAGTTAGTTTTATACGGCTTGCATAAATCACTCTGTGGGATATGCACAGTGAAAGCGAGGCTTAACCGCCGAATTTGTCGTATGAACTAGACCCGAAGCCAGGCGAGCTACGCATGAGCAGGGTGAACCCCAAGTAACATTGGGGGGAGGCCCGCACCCACTAACCGTTCAACGTTAGGGGATGACTTGTGCGTAGGGGAGAAATTCCAATCGAGCTTGGCGATAGCTGGTTCTCTCCGAAATAGCTTTAGGGCTAGCGTTCGGTAAATGAGCAAGGGAGGTAGAGCTACTGGATGAGTTCTCGCGGTTCGCCGTAGAGCGCTCAACCAAACTCCGAATTCTTTTGTTTCTTATCCGGGCAGTTAGAATATCGGCGCTAAGGTCGAGATTCAAAAGGGAAAAAGCCCAGACCATAATCTAAGGTCCCTAAATTCATGTTAAGTGGGAAAGGAAGTGAAATTTCTTAAACACCTAGTAGGTTGGCTTAGAAGCAGCCATCCTTTAAAGAGTGCGTAATAGCTCACTAGCTTAGAGATTTCGCGTCGAAGATGTAACGGGGCTAAACATGATACCGAAGATATGGACTCTGTGTGTAACACAGAAATTCTAAATTCCAAATTCCAAAAACCAAATAAATTTCAAAAATCAAAATTCTAAATTTCAAAACATATATTTGTTTGTGATTTATTATTTTAAAGATTGTTATTTGTTTGGAAATCGTGATTTGTTATTTGGTGTTTCCGTGTTGCACACGGATTGGTAGGAGAGCGTTCCTTGTGCGATGAAGTCAAAGGCGTGAGCCATGGTGGAGCGCAGGGAAGTGAGAATGTTGGCATGAGTAACCGCAATGTGAGTGAGATCCTCACACCCCGAAAATCCAAGGTTTCCTGGGCAATGGCAATCATCCCAGGGTTAGTCGATCCTAAGGCGAGGCCGAAAGGCGTAGTCGATGGATATACGGTTAATATTCCGTAACCACATTAATATTCGATGGAGTGACGCATTTTAGTAACTACTGCACATTATTGGATTTGTGTAGCGTACTTAAGGGTGTATGATAGGTAAATCCGTCATGCATTAAACCCAAGAGTATGCTGGAAGTTGTTCTTCGGAATGACGCACAGTAGCGAGCAAGGTGCCAGGAAAAGCTTCTAAGGTTAGTATTAATGTGATCGTACCAAAACCGACACAGGTAGATAGGGCGAGTAGCCCAAGGGGAACGAGAGAACCTTCGTTAAGGAACTCGGCAAAAAATCTAGACGTAAGTTAGCGAGATGTCTTTCCGGTACTTAATTGTGCCGGACGCAGCTAAAGATTCCCTAGCGACTGTTTATCTAAAACACAGGTCTCTGCAAAAGCGTAAGCTGAAGTATAGGGGCTGACACCTGACCAGTGCTGGAACGTTAACGGAAGCGGTTCACGCCAATTCCCGAAGCGCCAGTGAACGTCGGCGATAACTATAATCGTCCTAAGGTTCTGATTCTACGCAAGTGGGATTAGAATAACTGGGACGATTAGAGTAAAGATAAACAAGCTATGATATAAAAAATGCAAAGGAAAAGTAAACGCCTATCCCGATTAATTATTTTTTCGGGATGTAAATCAGCTATATGCTGGAAAATCTGAGTATCTGAAGCTACTAGATTATAATTTATTTATAATCAGTAAAAATGCTATCAGTGCAGACAATCAGCAGGAAAGATTCCAATTTATTGGAAAATCCTCAGAGACTAAAATGCTGATTCCACTTTAATTAATTTAAAGAGGAAAGATATAGTCCGTTCTCTATGGCGACATAGAGCTAACATATAAGAGCGAAATTCCTTGTCAGGTAAATTCTGACCCGCATGAAAGGTGTAACGACTGGGGAACTGTCTCAACGAAGGACTCGGTGAAATTGCAATGGGGGTAAAGATGCCCCCTACCTGCGGCAAGACGAAAAGACCCCGTGGAGCTTTACTACAGCTTGGCATTGAATTAAGGTTCTAGCTGCCGAGAATAGGTGGGAGACTTTGAGGCCTCAACTCAGGTTGAGGAAGAGTCATCAGTGGAATACCACCCTGTTATTATTTTAATTCTAACCCTAGTCTGTTAACTGGTTGGCTAGTAAAAAACTAGTTTTCTGGTAGACTTTGTATATGCAAGTTAAAAGTAATGTTAACCACATGGATAAGAAATCTTTTAAAAATTTAATTGTTTATAAAAATTCTTATAAACTTTCTATTATAATCCACAAAATATCCCTAAAACTTCCTTTTGAGGTAAGGGATATCGCAGATCAAATAAGACGTTGTTCAAGATCTATTCCTACGAATATCATTGAAGGATATGCGCGGAATAAATCAATTAAAGATAGAATTAATTTTCTTAGGACAGCGCTTGGATCAAATGATGAAATGCTTGTGCATTTAAGATATTTGATTGATTTGAATTTGTATGAGAAGAAGATTGTGGAAAAAATAATGGAATCTTATGAATTAAACGGAAAAAGATTAAATAAACTTATTACTTTTAATAAGAATTTGACAAGGTCACTAGAAAACGAGCAAACTAGATAATTAGTTACCAGACTGGGAACAGTGCCTGGTGGGTAGTTTGAGTGGGGCGCTCACCTCCTAAATGGTAACGGAGGTGCTTACAAAGGTTGGCTAGGCCCGGATGGAAATCGGGCTGATAGTACAAAAGCACAAGCCAGCTTTACTGAAAGACTAATCAGTCGCTCAGTCACGAAAGTGGAATTTAGTGAACCGACCATCGCTTGTAGGAGCGTGGAAGATCATCAGATAAAAGTTACCCCGGGGATAACAGGCTAATAGTGTCCAAGAGTTCACATCGACGACACTGTTTGGCACCTCGATGTCGGCTCATCTCATCCTGGGGCTGGAGCAGGTCCCAAGGGTTTGGCTGTTCGCCAATTAAAGAGGTACGCGAGCTGGGTTCAAACCGTCGTGAGACAGGTTGGTCTCTATCTGCCGTAGGCGTTAATTGCTTGAGAGGATTCTTTCCTAGTACGAGAGGACCGGAAAGAGCAAACCTCTGGTGTATCGGCTGTTCCGCCAGGAGCACTGTCGAGTAGCTATGTTCGTAAGGGATAACCGTTGAAAGCATCTAAACGGGAAGCCCACCTCAAGATAAGGCAATATAGTTTCCTGGAAGACGACCAGGTTGATAGGTTTTAGGTGTAAGCGCAGTGATGCGTTTAGCCGAGAAATACTAATAAAACTAAACCTTTATTTTTTTGTCTGTAGTGATAACTGCTTTTGTCCGTTGCTTTTGACGGATGAGAGCGGTATCATTATGAGTTAGCAGTTAATAGTCATTTAATTATGACTTAAAATTACTTTATCTACATTTTTTAGAGTTTGCTTGAAAATAGCAAATTCGTATAAATAAACCCCGTCGCAAGGCGGGGCAAACAAGATTATATTGTCTTGGTGATTCTAGCGAAGGGGGTACACCTGATTCCATCTCGAACTCAGCAGTTAAGCCCTTCAGCTCCGATGATATTCGCCTTTGGCGGAGAAAGTAGGTCGTCGCCAAGACAATGTAATCTTGTCTGCCCGCCAATAGGCGGGTTTTTTTTATTGGTTTTTTTTAGTTTGAATAATGGGAGAAAAGGGAGTAAAATAGAGGAAAGTCTATGGTAAGTAGTAATCGGTTTAATATAATAAAAAATAAAATTTTTTGATAAAAAATTATGGCCAATAGTAATCTTAGCAAAGCAAAAAAAGCCAAGAACGATGAATTTTACACACAATATAATGATATTCAAAAAGAAATTGAAGCGTATTTGGATTATGACGCTAGTGTTTTTCGTGACAAGGTAGTTTATTGTAATTGCGATGATCCGTTTGAGAGTAATTTTTTTCGTTATTTTGTAAATAATTTCAATAAGTTGGGACTGAAACAACTTATCACCACTAGCTACAAACCATCACCCATAGCCAATACGCAAATCGGTTTGTTTGGCGATGATAAAACTCTCAAAAAAGTTATGGGCCGTCCAAAGATAACCGCCAATAAATTTATTATCAATGAGGTGGGCGATATAGACGGGGATGGGGATTTTGATTTGCAGGATATCGCTCAACAATTGAGAGAAAACAAAAACAATGAATGGGAACCGCTTTCGGGCGAGGGTGATTTTCGCAGCGAGGAATGTGTTGAATTATTGAAGCAATCCGACATTGTGGTCACCAATCCGCCATTTAGTTTGTTTCGCGAATATGTCAAACAACTTTTTGATTATGAGAAAAAATTTGTAATTATCGGTAATATGAACGCCATTACTTACAAAGAAATTTTTCCGCTGATAAAAGATAATAAATTATGGCTAGGCAATGGTTTTCATGCCGGCAATGCTTATTTTTCTACGCCAAACGCAAGGGAATATGCCAGTGGGGTGCTTGATAGTGAAACAGGTCTAGTTAAATTTCGTAATTGTCATTGGTTTACCAATCTGGATCACGGACGGCGTCATCAATTATTGCCACTGATGACTATGGCGGATAATAAAAAATTCAATAATAAAATCCAAAAAAACGAAAACAGTTATAAAAAGTATGATAATTATGACGCCATCGAAGTGCCTTATACTAACGCCATCCCGAGTGATTATGATGGAGTAATGGGTGTGCCAATAAGTTTTTTGGATAAATATAGTCCGGAACAATTTAAGATTATTGGAATGGCAGAAGATAATGGTAAGGGTTATTCTGGTGGAATCTGGGATGGTGAAAATCCGCACTGCGTTGTAAATGGAAAGAATATGTTTAAAAGAATTTTTATTAGACATAAAAAGTAATTATTAATTTTTTAAAATAGTTATGAAAAAAGTTAAAGTGTCGATTCAAGATGAAAACACATTGGTCTTATTGGAAGATGGCGCGAAAGGTGACATAATCGACCTTAAATCTATCCACGAAACCGATATTGATAAAACAACGATAAAAAATGTAGTTAATTCTATAAAACGCGACGCTTTTGAAGCGGAATTACAAAAAGAAAAAGAAGCCATTGAGCGAGAGAATAATTTGAAATTGAAGATTAAAGAAAGTGAATATGCGGATCGGGCAAAAGAAGAACTGTCCGAAAAAGACAAAGAAATTGCTTTACTTAATTCAAAATTGGAAAATATTGCAGAAAAAACCAAATCGGATGTGAAACTCGAGGCTATTGAGGAAAAACAAAAAATAGAAAAGGAATACCAAGAAAAGTTAAATGAAAAAGACAGAGAAATTAACAATATTAAGCATGAAAAAGAACTAAACGAAGAGAAGCTTAAGGAACAATTAAAATCAAGCGAGACTGCTCTGGTGTCTCTCAAAGAAATGCGAACAAAAATGAGCACCAAAATGATCGGTGAATCACTTGAAGTTCATTGTGAAAATGAATTTAATCGCATCCGTCCTATTGCATTTCCCAATGCTTATTTTACCAAGGATAATACTGTTTCAAAATCCGGTTCTAAGGGTGATTATATTTATAGGGAAACGGATGATGATGGTAACGAAATCTTGTCGATTATGTTTGAGATGAAAAATGAGGATGACGCTACCGCCACTAAGAAAAAGAATAAGGATTTCTTCAAAGAACTTGATAAGGATAGATGTGAGAAGAAATGTGAATATGCTGTTTTGGTAAGTTTGCTTGAAAAAGAAAATGAATATTATGATGATATTGTTACGGTTCATGAATATAATCTTATGTATGCAATAAGGCCGCAACACCTTATTACGATTATCGGTTTCTTGCGTCAAACAAACATCAAATCACAGTATCTTCGTAAAGAAATTCATACACTCAATAATCAAAATATCGATGTTTCTAATTTTGAGGCCAATATGAACGCTTTTAAGGAGGGTTTTTCTAAAAATTACAATTTGGCTTCAAAACAATTCTCCAGTGCTATAGAGGAAATCGATAAAACAATCGATCATCTGAATAAGGTAAAAGATAATTTATTGAAATCCGATAATAATTTGCGATTAGCCAATAATAAAGCTACTGATTTATCAATCAAAAGACTTACGGCAAATAGTCCGAGTGTTGCTAAGGAGTTTGAGAAAATAAAAAAATAGAAGAAAATATTTAACCAGGATTGTCCATTAATAAGCAGAAAAATTAAAAGTTAAAAGTAATCTTTTGTGACGGCCGTCAGAAAAAAACACCTAAAGCGGGATATGACTAGAGTAATTAAAAAATAAAGCAGTGGAGGTTTTTGAGAATAGGAGATAGCGGTGACAAAATGTCACCGGTTAAAAGAAGAGGTATTCAGAAAATAAATAAATCTTAAAAAATAATATGAAAACTAATAAAGTTGCGGTTTTTGAGAATAGAGAGGTTAGGAGGACTTGGCATAATAAAGAATGGTATTTTGCTATTGTTGATGTGGTCTTAATTCTTACCGATTCCAGTCAGCCTAGCGGATATATCAAGGATATGAGAAGGAGGGATAATGAATTAAGTAAAGGGTGGGGGCAAATTGCCACCCCCCTTAAAATCAAAACAAAGGGTGGAATGCAAAAAATAAATTGTGCAAATTTAGCGGGTATTTTTCGCATTATTCAATCCATTCCATCACCCAAAGCTGAGCCTTTTAAATTATGGCTGGCCAAAGTGGGTCAAGAAAGAATTGCGGAGATAGAAAATCCCGAGTTGGCGCAAGAGAGAATGAAACAAATTTATGAAGCCAAAGGATATCCAACGGATTGGATTGATAAAAGGTTGCGAGGCATCGCTATTCGTCAAAATCTTACCGATGAATGGAAGGAGCGCGGAATTTTTGAGCGAAAGAATTTTGCTATCCTAACTGCTGAAATTTCCAGGGCGACTTTCGGTTTGGCACCCGGTGAATACAAAGAATATAAAAATCTTCCCAAGAAATCAAAAGCGAATCTAAGGGATCATATGACTGATCTGGAATTGATATTTACTATGTTGGGAGAAAAGGTGACGACTGAAATTTCCAAAAAAGAAAAACCCAGAGGGATGCCCGCCAATAAAACAGTTGCCAAGAGAGGCGGTAATGTGGCAGGCAATGCCAGAAAGGAAACCGAAAGAGAAATCGGTAAATCGGTCATTTCTAAGAAAAACTATCTAGGGATTGAAAAAAAGAAAACTTTGAAATCCGGAAAGAAAAAGTATTAATAATTTTTTATTTTTTAATTATGAAAACAACACTAAAAACCGAGATTGCTGTTAAGGATATTTGCGAGGGATTTGTCTATAATGAACTGGAGGGCAAGGGATTGTTTGGACTTTCCGGTAAGTTAACCATCCAGCCGGAATATCAAAGGAATTATATTTATGCCGATGGTAAGCGGGATGTGGCGGTAATCGAATCGATTTTGAAAGGTTATCCGTTGGGACTGATTTATTTTAACAAAGTGAGCGAGGATAAATTTGAAGTATTGGACGGACAACAACGTATCACCAGTATCGGACGGTATGTGGCTGATAAATTTGCGGTTAAAGATGATAATGATATGCCGCAAAATTTTAGCGGTATCGCAGCGGATAAGAAAAAAAAGATTTTGGAAACCAAACTTTTGATTTATGAATGTGAAGGAACAGAAAGCGAGATCAAAGAATGGTTCAGGACAATTAACATTGCCGGGGTGCCGCTTAATAATCAGGAACTTTTAAATGCTGTTTACTCGGGGCCGTTTGTGACCTTGGCCAAAGAAGAATTTAGTAATAGTCAAAATGCCAATATTCAAAAGTGGAGCGCCTATGTGGCCGGCAGTGCCAATCGTCAAGAATTTTTGGAGTGTGCCTTGGGGTGGGTAAGTAAAGGCGAGGCGGGTGATTATATGAGTCGTCATCGTTATAATAATGACATTAGTGAACTGAAAACCTATTTTAACAGTGTCATTGAATGGGTAAGCAGTGTGTTTACCGATGTGGAAAGCGAGATGCGAGGATTGGACTGGGGGCGATTGTATGAGCAGTATCACAAGCAAGCCTATGATCCCGCCAAGATATCGGCCGAGGTGCATCAGCTTTACGGTGATCCGTATGTCAAAAACCGCAAGGGGATTTTTGAATATATCCTGGGTGGTTCGGTGGACACAAAATTATTGGATGTGCGTGTATTTGATGAAGCGACAAAAAAATCTATCTATAGCGCGCAAACAGAAGAGGCAAAAAATAAAGGAATTTCAAATTGTCCATTGTGCGCCATCGGACATGAGGCTAATAAGGAGAAAATTTGGAGCTTGAGCGATATGGATGCCGATCATGTAGCGGCTTGGAGTAAAGGCGGAGCGACTGATTCCAAGAATTGTCAGATGCTTTGCAAAAGTCACAATCGAGCCAAGGGCAATCGATGATGTTTTGCTACGTAACAAGCTACGTAACATATTTAATATAAAAATTATGAAAAACAGAAAAGAAGCGCTTGTCCGAAAGGTGACGAGGCAAGGTAAGAAAAGTCTGGGTATAATTATCCCGGCTGAAATAGCAAAAGAGTTGGGAATCAGGGAGCGACAAAAAATGGTTTTTAAAGTCGAGCGCAAAAAGATAATTATTAGCGATTGGAAGAAATAAAATAATTTAAAAGGTGTCACGAAACGACGGCCGTAAATAAAATGTACCTTGTGCCGGAGCGGTTTTATGGCTCGGTCCGCATAGTTAACAAAATTAAAAAAATAAGTTAAAAATATGATTTCGATTTTATTGGTGTTGGTTATTGCGATAATCGCTACGGGGGTGTTTTTTGCCGCAAAGGACGGGAGATGATAATTTTTTGAGATATGGCAACAAACTTTATGTTAAAAACCGCACAAGCGAGCTTGTCATGCTGAACTTGATTCAGTATCTTAATTA
>JAZHDF010000090.1:0-10316 GCA_036584565.1 Candidatus Moraniibacteriota bacterium | reverse complement strand
ACTTGGGGATTGTTTTCAGGAACGGAGCTATAACGGGCCTCCAATTCTTGGTAAATTTCTTGTCTTAGATTTTCTTTGACTATAGCGGTTATTTTTTCTTTCTCTTGGGCGGATAAGTCTTCAAACTTAATTTCTTCTTTTTCCTTCGATTTTTCGGCTTTATTTGAAAGCGGTTGATTTAGCCAGCTCCAGGTTTTTTCTCCGGTTAGCCGGTAGAGCTCATTCTCGCCAATGGATTTTTCCTTGGCATAAGAAACTTTAGCGGCGGTTTTTCCGTCCGGTTGGCGTAATTCAACATAACCCTTTTGGTTGGGGAGGGAAAAATTGGAATGTTTGTTATAAATAATTTTTTCTTCACCCTTTTTAAGCGTGATTGATTTGGTGAAGGGATGATTGGTGAGTTTATCTTTTTTACTTCCGGTGGCGATACTCCAATCCGACAAATCAATTTCTTTTTTATCGTTGTTTTTGATGATGAGATATTCGTTGTCTTCATCGGTTCCTTCGGGATTCGGCAGGATGGCAATAATATCTAAAGACCGTTTGGGATATTTTTCAATCTTGATTTCAAAATCGATTTTCTTTTCCTCGACGCCGTTGTCGATAATCAAATACCCTTTGTATTTGCCGGTTTTTTTGTAAGTGTGGGAGATCTTTTGTTTGGTGCTGCGAGAGCCGTCGCCGAAATCCCAAGCATAAGCATAATCGGTTGAGCCACTGGCGGAAAATTCAGTGGGAAAATTCTTGTAAGATTTTTTGGGAATTTTACTTTTTCCGCTCGGAGCCGGATCAAAAATATTTTTTGCTCCGGGAGTCAAATTTTTACTCCAACGAAAGGTTTTTTCTATTTCATCAAAGCCGAACGAGGACTCCTCTTTGGTCTTGAAGTATTCCAAAAAATCAATTTGGTTTCCGTTGTCATCCAATAAATAAATTTGTTCTTCGGTGTTATTGAGCGATATTTTGCTGGTTGATTTGTAAATTACCAAGAATTCTCCCGGCTTTAGCTCTGTTTCGGTTGGGAAAACATAACCTCCGCTTTTTGTAGCGTCTTTGAGGACAAAATTAGAGAGCCCGATAATTTCGTCGCCGAAATTATAAAGTTCGATATATTCGTTTTCTTCTCCTTTGGCGGCCGGGTTAGGAAAGACCTCGTTGATTCTTATTTTTAAAGCATTATTTATTTTTGGCTCCTCGGGTTCTTTTTTGTCATCCTCAATTATTTCTTCCAAAAAAGCGTTATTTTGAGGAGAGGGATTTTTTTGTTCATAAAAAGAATTATTTAATAAATCTCTTTCAATGCTGGTATTTGCGGGAGGGTTTTTGGAATAGACAATGCTTGGCCCGTAAACTTTCGGACCTGATCCATATGTTACGGCATCTATTAAATTAGAATTATTATCAAAAAGTGCAATATTGTAATCTTTGGATAAATATTCAGATTTTTTGCTTATAAAATCTGTTTTAGTTAATTCCGCAAATTTTCCTTTAATATTAGCCCAAAGGAGATAACCATTTGCTGGAATAATAATTTTTTTATAACCAGTTGAGGCTCTAAGATTTGTTATTGTATAAGTTTTTTCTAAATAAGGATTTATCGTGCTTATGATAGTTTTTTCTAATCTCCAATCGCTAACATCAATATCTTTATTTGTAGTATTGTAGAGTTCGATAAAATCATCTTCGGTTACGAGCGTGGTTTTATTATTTATTAAATTTTCACTGTCTATTTTGATTATTTCGCTTTCAATTTGAATTTCATTGATCACCACTTCCGGAATTTGAGCATTGACTCGATTGGTTCCGGAAAAAATTGCCAAAAATAAAAAAATACTTATAAATAGGCTTTTTTTCATATTATTTTCTATTAATTTTTATAGGAGAATTATTTTAGCAATAATATTTTAAAAAAGCAAATATTTATAATTTTAATAAAAATATGCTTGTCTTTTGTGTGTTATAATATTAGTATGTAATTTTTATAATAAAGATAGAATATGCTTAGATTTATTTATAAATTTAAATTTTTAGTTTATTTTTTTATTATCTTTTTAAATATCTTTATTTTATCTGAAAGGGTTTTGGCAACGCCGACCATTACAAATGTTTCTGGAGATTTGACTGATAATAATTCAATAACAATTTCGGGAACTGATTTCGGAATATCCGGGCCAACCATAAAAGTATTTGATGATTTTGAATCAGGGGAAGCGGACTCTTTTATAGGAAACGGAACAGTCACGCCGGCAGTAATAGGTAATTGGGAACCTTGTGATGATTGTTATCCGTATCTCTCTTCTTATAGTAATAATTTTGCCAAGAGCGGAACAAAATCTTCCAGGCAGAACTGGACAACTGATATGCAGGGGGGTGGCAGGTTGATGATTCTAAAATGGATTATCCCCGTAACGGAGATTTATTTTTCTTTTTGGACTTATCTTCCATCCGGAATGTCTACGCCTGATGGGGATTTTAACTCTCCAAATTGGAAAGTCTGGTGGCTTAATCCGATACATTATGGAGAGAGTGATCCGAGGAATTTTGATTCTGACTATGCTTCAGAAATAATAACAAATCCACCAGCCGATACATCCTTTTGCTGGGTTGATGATCTAGATGGACAAGATAGGGCGTGTGCCAATTATTCATCATTTAATTTTTCCAATGGTCAGTGGCAACGATTTGAGGGGCATTTAATCGGATCTGATAGTAGTAGTGGATCCGGAGAGCTTTGGCTGACCAATGCCAGTTCAAGTAGGGTATTACATGCCAGTATTTCAGGTAAGACACTGAATACTTCTAATGGTATTATGGGTTGGATCGAAATGCATTTCCCTGGATATGCAAGAGCAGATACAACAACCAATACCTATTACGATGATATTTATGTTGCGACCGGAGTAGGTGCTCAGGCGAGAATTGAAATTGGAAATGCTTCCACATATTCAAATTGCACTAATCTTTCGATAGTTACGCCAACTGCGTGGGCGGATACATCTATAACGGCTACTATTAGGCAAGGTTCATTTAGTCCTGGTCAACAAGCTTATCTTTATGTTGTTGATTCTAACGGGGTTGCTAATACAAATGGTTATCCAATTATAATAGGTGAGAATGGGATGGATATTAGTGCTCCCGAGGCACCAAGCGGATTATTAATTTTTTAATCTTCGCTAAAGTTTTAAAATTAATTTTTACTTACTAAATAAGTATTTTTATTTTTTATTGTGCTATAATTAAATTGTTTGAATTAATTTGATTTAATTTTTATTTTATGGAAACAATTCTATTGATTTTACTTTTGGCGGCGATCGGGGCGGTGATATTTATCTTGCTTAATAAAAAAGAGGATACCAAAGGAGAGGAAAAAATGATTGCCATGATGGAGCGCCTTTCGGTTTTGTCCGAGCAAAACTCAAATTTGTCCGTCCAAAACAGAGAATTGCGAGAAATGATGGATAATAAATTGTCCGAGGCTCATCAGACCACCCAAAAAAATATTCTTGCCAGCAATCGCAGTATCCAAGAAATCCATAACCAATCAGTGCGACAAATCACCAGTATTACCGAAAAACTGTCCAAGTTGGAAGAAACCAATCGGCAAGTGGTCGGTTTTTCGGAACAACTGAAGAGCCTGCAAGATATCTTGAAAAATCCCAAACAAAGAGGGGTATTGGGGGAGTATTTTCTCGAGGACACTTTGAAAAATGTTTTACCGCCGGGCGCTTATGAGATGCAATACAGTTTTGGCGACGGAGATATTGTGGATGCTATCGTAAGAGTCAAAGATAAAATTGTGCCGATTGATTCCAAATTCTCTTTGGAAAATTACGAAAGAATTTTGGCCACTAACGATAAGGAAGAAAGAGAGCGATTGGAGAAACTATTTAAACAGGACTTGAAAAACAGAATTGACGAAACTTCCAAATATATCAAGCCCGACAAAGGGACGATGGAGTTTGCTTTTATGTTCATCCCTTCGGAAGCGATTTATTATGATTTGCTCATCAATAAAATCGGGGCGGTTAAGGTGGATACGCGCAGTATGATCGAATACGCTTTTCGGGATAAACATGTGGTTATTGTGTCCCCGACCTCCTTTTTGGCTTATCTGCAGACGGTTTTGCAGGGCTTGCGTTCGATGCAAATAGAGGAGAGCGCCAAAGAAATCCGTTCCAATGTGGAGAAGCTTGGCAAACATATTGTTTCCTTTGAGGATTTTATGAAGAAATTGGGCGCTAGTATGAATACCACCGTTAACCATTACAACAACGCTTATAAAGAATTGGGAAAAATAGATAAAGACGTGGTAAAAATAACCGAAGGAGAAAAAGTTATCGAGCCTACTTTAGTGGAGAGACCTAAATTGGAAAATTAGTCTTTATTTTCGGAAATCTTTATTTTTTTTGAATTATGTTGTAGAGTATTTAGATGACGAAAAAATAATTTTGAAAATATAAAATAAATTTTATGAAAGTGAGATTAAGTAAATATGCCGGATTTTGCGACGGAGTGGCGGGGGCTTATGAAAAAGTTAAGGAAATTGCCGACAATCCTAAAATAAAAAAACCGATTTTTGTCTTAGGTTCTTTGGTGCATAACAATGATGTGATGAAAAGAGTGGAAGATATGGGAATAAAAAAGATAGATTTTGCCGGATCAATCAGCGAGGTGGCGGATAAAATAACTGACAAAATCGGTACGCTGGTAATTACAGCGCATGGAATCGGGCCGAAAATTTTTGAAATTGCCAAGGAAAAAGGGATCAATGTAATAGACACCACTTGCCCCAAAGTTATGAAAGCTCAGCGTTTGGCCAAAGTTTTTCTCGATAGAGGCTATCAAATTATTATTATCGGAGAAAAAAAACATAAGGAAGTACAGGGGATTTTTCGATGGGCGCAAAAAAGAGCGGAAGTTGTTTCCGGTTTTGAAAATATCGAAGATTTAAAATTGGATGCGAAGAAAAAGATGGCGGTTATCTCTCAAACCACTCAAAATAAAGATTTTGTCGATGAAATGACGGAGCAGATAAAGATAAAATATCCTCAGGCGGAAATTTTGGACACGGTTTGTCTAACTACCAAAAACAGACAGGAGGAAGCGGCGCAAATTGCCAGAGAGAGCGAATTGGTGCTGGTGATCGGCTCCAAGGAAAGCTCCAATTCCAATCGCTTGTGGGAAATCGCCAAAAAGATAAACGACAAAACTTATTTTATCGAAAGATTGACGGATATAAAAAAAGAGTGGTTAAATGGAATCAGGAATATCGGCATAACAGCCGGAGCTTCTTCTCCGCGATGGGTAATTCAAGAAGTAGTCGAATATCTGGAGGATTATAAAAAATAATATTTATTTAAACTGAAAAAATATGAAAAGAACTTTGATTTCTCAAACTCCCGGCAAAATCGGAAAAAAAGTTAAATTGTCAGGCTGGATAAATAATCGGCGTGATCACGGGAAGCTGGTTTTTATCGACTTGCGAGACAGGAGCGGTTCGATTCAAGTGGTGGTTATTCCGGATAAGAAAGATGCTTATCTCGGAGCCAAGGCGGTTAGGAGTGAATATGTGGTTGAGATCGAGGGCTTGGTAAAAGATCGACCGTGTCGGGCCGGAGCGGAATGTAAGCCTTTGGAAAGAGTGGAAATAGAAGCGGAAAAAATCAATATCCTCTCGGAAACCGACGGAGAATTGCCGGTTGATATTTCGGTCGAAGAAATGAATTTAAATCTGGAAACTTTATTAAATAACCGCGCTCTAACTTTAAGAAATAAAAAAGTGAACGCTATTTTTAAAGTTTACGCCGAAGAGTTGCGAGCTTACGCCGAGGCGTTGAGAAGGAGCGGGTTTACGGAAATCAAAAGTCCTAAAATTTTAAATGCCGCTACCGAGGGCGGAGCCAACTTTTTTAAGATTAAATATTTTGATCGAGAGGCCTTTTTGGCGCAGAGCCCCCAGTTTTACAAGCAGGCGGGAGTAGGTTCTTTTGAGCGAGTTTTTGAAATCGGGCCGGTTTTTCGGGCGGAACCTCATTTTACCACTCGCCATGTTAACGAATATGTGAGTTTGGATGCGGAAATGGGTTTTATCGACAGTTTTGAAGATGTGATGAATCAATTTGAACAA
Source organism: Candidatus Moraniibacteriota bacterium (assembly GCA_036584565.1). Taxonomy (GTDB): domain Bacteria; phylum Patescibacteriota; class Minisyncoccia; order Moranbacterales; family UBA9337; genus UBA9337. Next base: position 4,189 of record JAZHDF010000090.1, on the reverse strand, counting down.
ACAGTAGCTTTTGTATTTGATGAAATAAGAAAAAATTGTCAGGAAGAGTTAAAATTATATGACGCAAAAATTCCGGAAATTAAAACTATTCCGAGGATAAAATTAACCGAAGCTTTGGATATTTTGGACAAAGAATTCGGTAAAAAAACGGAGGGAATCGATATTGATCCGGAAGGAGAAAGGATGATTTGCGATTGGGCCAAGGATAAATATGACAGCGATTTTATTTTTCTTACTCATTATCCCAGCAGTATCCGACCCTTCTATACGATGCCAAGTAAAGATCCTCAATATACCGAAAGCTTTGACCTGCTATTTAGAGGGGTGGAAATCGCTACCGGCGGGCAGAGAATTCACAATTACCAAAAATTGACGGAAAATATAAAAAAGCACGGATTGAATCCGGAGGATTTCAAAGATTATTTGGATAATTTCCGTTTCGGAATGCCACCGCACGGCGGTTGGGGAATGGGCAGCGAAAGAGTGGTGCAAAAAATTCTCGGAATAGATAATATCAAAGAAGCGGTACTTTTTCCGAGAGATGTTAAAAGATTGAATCCTTAATTTAAAGTTTAAATAAATTTTAAAAACAAAAATAAAAAATAAAAATATGTTCGGACACGAGGAAAAAATAGATCGTAAAAAAGTTCATCTCATCAATATCACTTCTTTTTTGATGGGTTTCAATGCCTCTCTTTTGGCTTACGTGATGTCTTATTATCTAAAGGAAGTTTTCGGCACTGATAATATCGGGGTGATTTACCTGCTTTCTTACTTGGTAATACTTTTGATTTTATTGCATTTGCATAAAATAATTTATTATTTCGGCAAGTCTTTTGTTTTGCATGTGTCGATTTTCCTCAAAACTCTTTCGGTGGCGGGGCTTTTGATTTTTCCGGTTTCAATGGCGGGAGTACCTTTTTTTGTTTTATATATTGTGACCGGCACTTTAGCTTGGACGGCATTGGGCGCTATTTTGGAATCTTTTTCTCTGGATAGAGAGTCGGGCAGAATTAGGGGAATGCATCTGACTATTATGAATGCCGGTTATTTAATGGGGCCTCTTTTAGCCACTCAGCTGTTGAATGATTACGGTTTCAGCGGAGTTTTTATGCTTTCATTTTTGGTTTATTCGGTAATTTTTATTTTTACCCTTCTTTTTGTTAGAAAAACCAATCATAAGTTTAAAAAGAAAATCGATGCGATGGCAATGCTTAGAAAAGTGATAAAAAGAAAAAATATAATCCGTATCTATTATGTTTCTTTTGTATTAGAATTTTTTTATGCCTTGATGACGATTTATGTTCCGCTTTATCTTTTGGAAAAGGGTTTTACTTGGGATCAATTAGGGGTGGCCTTTACTCTGATGTTGGTGCCGTTTGTTTTGGTACAGTATCCGATGGGATTGATTGCCGACAAAAAAACCGGCGAAAAAGAATTTTTGCTTTTCTCGTTTTTTATTCTGGGGATTTCCACTTTGATTTTTTATTTTTCCGAAAGCACTTATATTATGGTTTGGGCGACTATTTTGATCTTAGGTAGAATCGGGGCAGCTTTGGTTGAAATTCTGCGAGAGTCATATTTCTTTAAGAGAATTGACGGCAACGATGTCGATGTTATGGATTTTTTCGGTACCGCTCGGCCGATGGCTTATGTGGTAGCGACAAGTATTTCCAGTATACTTTTGCTGTTTTTTTCCGTGAAATGGATTTTTTTGGTGGTGGCGCTGGTTTGTTTCTCGGCCATTTATCCGACTTTCAAATTGGCAGACAACAAGTCGGAAAAAGACTTTTTAACCTAAGTTTTGAAAATTTAGCGGATAATTTTTTGAATAATCAAATCAGTCAGGTTTATGACTTTTTCAAATTCCGAAGGAGTAAAATTTTCCAAAACAAATCTTTTGCCGGTCACTCTGCGAGAAGCGCGACCGGTTTCTTTTTCCACTCCGATTTTTACCCTTTTTATTGCTTGGGTTTTCAGGGTGTTAAAAATACTTTGAACGCCGTTGTGCCCGCGAGCTGAGGAATCGAGGGCGATTTTGTATTTGCCGACCAAGATGTCCAAGTCATCGTTTACGATGATTAAATCTCGAGGGCTTAGTTTATAGAAATTTAAAACAGCCGAAACGGAACTTCCCGAATTATTCATAAAGGTTTGCGGTTTTAAGAGAATAAATTTTTCTCGGCCAATTTCCTTTTCCGTAATAAAAGCGTTGAATTTTTTACTAAATTCAAAATTTGGAAATTCCAATTTTTTTTGAATTTCATCCAATATTATAAAACCGGCATTGTGCCTGTTTTCTTGATATTTTTCTCCCGGATTACCCAGGCCGATTATTATTTTCATGGTTTTGTAATTAACATTTAAGGATGAAGTAATTTTTAAATAGACTTTGTAAATAATTTTCTAAAAGTTACTATTCTCCAAACATTATTTCTTCATCAATTTCGGATTTTTGCAAATCCTCTATCGAATCCTCTTGATAGTGATAGATTTTGTTTAAATCTTTTCCGAGTATTATGATTATATCATACTCGAGTTCATTTTCCTCTTTGTCTAAAGCGGAGAGAATTGTTTGATTTTCGGAACTTATTCGGGCGGGTATTTTCTTTATCAATTCGTCAACCGAAAAAGGTTTTTGATTGGATAAATCAAAAATAATTGTTTCTTCCCCATTTTTTTCGGGAATCTTTTTTATTTTTTCGATATTTTTAAAGCCCAATCTTTTTTTGAGTAATTTTTCCACTTCCGAATAAGTTTCATATCGATCGGTCAGATCGATTAGTCCGATTTTGGCATCCTCCTCTTGGATAGCGGTTTTTCTTTTTTTTAAAATTTCCAATTCGAAGATATTTTTGGCCAAATCTTGAATTTCGGAATAATTTCCGGCTCGGGGAACTAAAATAAAAGCGCGCGAATTTTCGTAAAATATGTGGGAAACTTTAAGCAGACTGTCTTCTTTCCAAGCATCTATGACGGAATTATTGATGTTTTGGGTGTCCAGGCTTTTGGAAAGTTTTATCAGGCTGTCTATTTCTTCGAGATTGAGATCGGTTTTTAAATTGTCACCCAAGGTGTCCATCATTTTAGAGACGGCAAAAGGATTAAGGAGTGTCTTGGTGGAAAAAACTTTATTTTTGGCGGATTGGAGGACTTGTTGCTGTCTCTTGGCGCGTCCGAAATCACCCTCCGGATCGGCGTGTCTTTCGCGAGCATATTTGAGGGCGGTTGCTCCGTCGAGAGTATGAAAGCCCTTTTTTAGTTCAAAAGTTTCATAGCTGTAATTCGGTCCGGGATAAGTCGGATCATAGATATCTCTTTCCACTTGGACATTGATGCCGCCGATATCATCGATAAATTTTTCAAAGCCCGAAAAATTGAGGATGAGATAATAATCTATTTTTAGCTCAGTTATTTCTTCCAGAGTTTTTTTGAGCGGTTCAATTCCTTGGTCATTGTTGAGCCCGTACTTGTAGAGTGAATTTATCTTGGCACTGTAATACGAATCGGGAACAGAAGCGTATAGATCGCGAGGGAGCGAGAGAAGAGCTATTTTGTTGTTTTGAGTATCGAGACTGGCAATCATAATCGTATCGGTCAATTCCCCTCCCGGCTTGCCTTTGCCGGCCATACCCAAGAGCAAGATATTAGCTCTGCCGGTTTCTTCTCCTCGAAGAGAAGTCCTTGTTTCAACGGCTATTTTGGAAATATCCGAGATTGTTTCAAGAATAGGAGTCTTATTTGAAGAAGGATTTTCAATAGAGATTTTTTGACTCAAATTATTCAGCTTGAAAATAAAAAAAGCTCCGCCCAAAAACGCAACGGTCAAGATAAGGAAAAATAAAAATAAAAAAAACTTTTTTATTTTTTTAAAGATATTTTCGGACTTGGAATTTCGAGAGGATGAATTAAAGCTTCGGGGAGAAATTTTTTTTACCGAAGGGGTGGATCGAGAAAATTCAATCGACGGCGTGATTTTTGGCGGAAGGGTTTTTTTCGGCTTTACGGTAAAAGGTTTTTTCTCGGGAATAATATTTTTTCTTCTTAGGCTATCCATTGTTTCGATTAATAATTTATTGGAAGACGGTTTGATTTTAGCACAAAAAGAGAGGTCGTTCCAGAAAGGGGACCAAAAAATACTTTGTTTTTCCGGATTATTTTTGATTTTTGATTAGTGAGGAAATGTGTT
>JAZHDF010000089.1:0-10288 GCA_036584565.1 Candidatus Moraniibacteriota bacterium | reverse complement strand
TGATCCTTGCGGGGCGTTTTATTTTTCCTACAAGATACACTCAATAACGATTGAGGCAACCGAAAAATAAAAACTCGGCGGTTGCTTTTTTTCTTCTTTGCTCTATACTTATTAATTGTGTGACTTAAGAGAATCACTCAATAATAACCCCTGGATTAATTTTAAAAAGTAAAGGAGAAAAGATGCATCCGCTGGATCCCCGCTCAACCTTCACGCCCCAAAATTCAATCTCTCCGAAAAAAACCGTATCGGAAATTCAACCCGAAATAAAAAGGCCGTTTGGTCTTGAAATAATCTTTGTCCCCGAAAATATCCCGGAGCTAAAACCGACTCCCCACCCTCTGGAAATAAGGACTCCTTATCGGCCGGAAAATCGGCTCAAAAAATAAGAAGCTTTCCAGGAATTCCGCCAAAACATTTACCCGCAACACTCCAAGCAGTGTTGCGGGCTTTATTTTAAAATTTAATCCCAAAAATTATCCCCTCGAATAATTTACTCACCGCAAAACTTTTCTTGTCTAAAAATTATTTTAACTAAAAAATTTAAAACTTCTTAAATTATCTTTTTGATCAACTTCTTATTTTCCAATTCCAAAATATCCATCAAAACCTTGGCCAGTTTATTGCTGTCATGTCGGATAAAAGAACGCGTATCGGCGATCTTGTCATTTTTGTTTTTACCGATGGAGCTTCTCCTCAAAACATCCGCCAAGACAACCCTATAACTTCGCTTAAGCTTAACGCTTTCATCAAAAAAAACGATTGAATTTTTACCTTCCCTTTTTTGATATTTTTCTTCCAAAACCGCGGATGGCTTATTGAAGGGGAAAATAACATAATCGATTCTTTTTTTACCCAAAAAACCGTTCATTTCATCAACATATTTATCCAGATCAAATTTTTCCGTTTGACCTTTTTTATTGGTTAAATTGCAATTGTAAACCACCTTGGCTCTCGAATTTCTGATAGCCCGACTGATTCCGTCCACCAAAAGATTGGGCACGATCGAGCCGTAGTGATCTCCAGGACCGATAATTATCATATCGGCTTTTCTGATCGCCTTTAAAGCTTCTTTGTTGGCTTTGGCGCGAGGCTTGAGAGAAACTTTTTTGATGCCGTATTTTCTAACTTCCCGATTATGATCAAGTTGTTTCTCACCGATTAAAATTTTGTTGCTTTTTAGGGTGATATAGAGATTCATATCTTCTTCGGAAACAGGAATAACTTCCCCCTTCACTCCCAAAATTTGAGTGGCTTCTTTTATCCCCAGTGAAAAATTTCCCTTAATTTTTTCCAGAGCCGAAAGTAAAATATTGCCGAAATTATGCCCGCCCAAACCTCCGTTTTCAAAACGATAATTCATCAACTCCCGAAGCGTATCCGAAGAATTGGAAAGAGCCACCAAACATTGGCGGATATCTCCCGGCGGAAGCACGCCTAATTCATCTCTGAGTCTCCCGGTTGATCCCCCATCATCCGCCATTGAAACAATAGCCGAGATATTGACCGGATATTTTTTTAAACCGGAAAGCAAAGTAAAACTCCCCGTCCCTCCTCCGATTGTAACTATATTTTTCATAAAACCTACGAATTACGAATCTATACGAATTTACGAACTTCGAATAAATTTTTAATTTTTATACATTCAACAATTTATGATTTATTTGAAATTTGAAATTGTATTTTTTACATCTATATTCTTAGTTTGTTAACTAAACAATAACAAATTTATACAACAATACTCACCAATTTACCCTTCACATATATAACTTTCCTGACTTCTTTTCCCTCCGTGTACAATTTAACCTTATCGCTTTCCAGAGATTTTTGCCTAGCCTCTTCTTCGGAGATATCGGCCTTGACCGTTATCTTATCTCGTACCTTGCCGTTAACCTGCACCACCAATTCAAACTCGTCATCTTTAGTTAATTCTTCATTATATTCAGGCCATTTTTCTTCAAAGATCGATTTATTATGCCCCAGTTCAGACCAAATTTCCTCAGTCATATGCGGAGCAAAAGGAGCCAAGAGAATTAAAAATTTTTCCATCGCCGCTTTGGGCGATTTGTCTTGCTTACCGAATTCATTGATAAAAATCATCATCTGACTAATGGCGGTATTAAAATTAAGACTCTCCATATCTAGGGTTACTTTTTTGATGGTCTTATGAAGCACAATCGACAATTCTTTGGAAATATTGTCACACTCGCCACCGCAATCAACCAATTCTTTCTCTTGAAAAATCTTCCAAACTTTTTCTAAAAACCTGACGATTCCCACAATATTATTTTCATTCCACATTACTGCATCTTCCAGTGGCGCCACAAAAAGCATATAAGTTCGCACCGCATCCGCTCCGAATCTTTCCACCATATCATCCGGATTGATTACATTTCCCTTGGACTTGGACATCTTGGCTCCATTTTTATCCAAAACCATACCCTGGTGACGCAATTTCATAAACGGCTCATCAAATTCAAGATAGCCTAATTTGTACAATGCCTTAGTAAAAAATCTGGCAAAAAGCAAGTGCATATAGGTATGCTCCGCTCCTCCGATATAAATATCAACCGGCAACCAATGCTTCAATCTTTCCTTGGAACAAAATTCTTTATCATTATTTGCATCCGGATAGCGCAAAAAGTACCAAGACGAATCGACAAAAGTATCCATCGTGTCATACTCGGGTACCCAACCCTGACCGAATATTTCCTCGGTTCTCTTTTTTAATTCCTCGGACTTGGCCAAAGGAGAAACGCCGGTCGGCACAAAATCCACATCTTCGGGAAGCCTCCAGGGTAAATATTCCTGGGGAATTAAATGTGGCTCACCATCGGGTGAATATACGATCGGAATCGGACAACCCCAATACCTCTGCCGGGAAATCGACCAATCTCGCAAACGATAATTGATTTGTTTTTTTCCTAAATTATTTTTCTCCAACCAGGCAGTCATTTTTTCTCGCGCTTCCTGAGAACTCAATCCTGAAAATTCATCGGAGTCAATAGCAAAACCATCTTCAATTAAAACTCGCCCGTTTAAATATTCCATATCCAGAACATCTTTCAGCTGATTTCTATCTTTTAACTGATGTTTTTTGAATGACTTTATAAAACGCTCACTCAAAACCCGCATTCTAAATCCGTTTAATTTTTTTTTCTCCTCTTCAAAGTCATCCGCTAGACCAAATTCCCCTTCGTTTGGTCCGATATCAATCGTAACGTCATTCTTTTTATAAATAAAATTTGTCAATTTATCCGTTATTTTTTTTTCTCCTATCTTCTTAAAATCCATCTCTTCAAGCATTTTTACAAAATTCAATCGATCCTCCTCATTTTTAGCAATTAAATCCAAATCATCATGTTTGCGAAAAACAACTCCCGCGTAAAAAGAGATAGCTAATCCGCCCAACAACCAAATTTTTATTTTTCTCTTTTCCGCTTCTTGAGATAGTTCTTTTAAGACATTAAGAGTTTTTAAAGTTTCCTGATATTCTTCAAAATCCGAAACAATTGACTGTTTTATCGGTAAATTATATTTCTTAGCAAATTCAAAATCCCGCTCATCATGCGCCGGCACCGCCATCACCGCTCCGGTTCCATAACCGCCAATTACATAATCCGCCACAAATATCGGGACTTCCTCTTTGGTAAAAGGATTTATCGCCATCAGACCTTCAATTTTAACTCCGGTTTTCTCCTTAGCTTCCACTCTTTCCATCTCGGTTTTATTTTTGGTTTTTTCCAAATATTCGAGAACTTTTTCATCTTTAACATTTTTTAAAATCTCGTTTTCCGGAGCCACTACCAAATAAGTGCAACCAAAGATAGTATCTACTCTGGTGGTAAAAATCTCAATGCTAGTAACTGGCAAATCGTAATCAGTAACTGGTTTTTCGTTTGAATTTTTTACTCCAAATAAAACGGTTGCACCTTCGGAGCGACCAATCCAATTCCTTTGATTCTTCTTGGTGTATTCCGGCCAATCTACTTTGTCCAAATCATCGATTAATTCCTCGGCGAAATCGGTAATTTTAAAAAACCAACTTGGCACTTCCCTTTGCTCAATCTCTGTCCCACATCTCTCACATCTTCCCTCCACCACCTGCTCATTGGCGATTACTGTTTGACAAGATTGACACCAATTAGTTTTGGAAGTTTTTTTATAAACCAAATCGTTTTTATAAAACTCGCCGAAAATCCACTGGGTCCATTTGTAATATTCCGGGCTACTGGTCACGGCCTGCTCATCAAAATCATAAGCCAACCCCAATGATTTCATTTGACGAATATAATTAGCCATATTTTCTCGAGTGGTTTCAGCCGGACTGATGCCGGTTTTAATAGCATAGTTTTCCGCCGGAAGCCCGAAGGAATCAAAACCCTGCGGATGAAGCACATTGAATCCTTGTAATTTTTTGAATCGATAAATCACATCACTGGCCGTATAACTCTCCGTATGTCCCATATGCAAACCGGTTCCGGACGGATAAGGAAACATATCCAAAACATAAAACTTTTCCTTTTTGTCATCATCCTTGTCAATTTTCGAAAATTTATTTCCATCCCAATATTTCTGCCATTTTTTCTCTATTTTTTTGTGGTCATATTTATTCATATTTTTACATAAAAGAATCAATACTCAATATAGTCAACCTTATCATATTTAAGGCTTTTTTTCAATCAAAAAAGCAACTCATCAAAAGTTGCTTTTTTAGTTTTAAATCCAAGCTTAAAGGTTTATTTTTTTAAATATCTTCTTTCCTGCCCAAAAAAAGAAAGCTGCCAATAAAACGAAAGGGATGAGCGAAGGAATACCCACGATTATAAATCTTATCACTCCATCGGCAAAATCCTGAATATTATCAATCAATTCCTTAAATGATTTCTTGACCACTTCCCAAGGCCTCCAACCCTCGCCGATCGGAGCCACTTCCACATCCTCGGATAAATCAACAGTTATCGTCGACATCTCCGTTTGACTTTCCATAAGTCTAATCTTTCCCTCCAATCTTTCGATCTCTCCTCGTACCCGAGAAACTTCTTTGGTAGCGGCCAAAGCATCCTCGATTTTTCCCGCCGTGCCCAAAATTTTAACAAAACTTTCCTCTTCCGCTCTCTTATTTTTTAGTTGCGCTTGCAAATCGACATATTGCTCGGTCACATCCTGACCGGTAGTCGATTCGCTCAAAACCTGAGTGGCTATTTTTTTTACTTCTTTGATTGTCTCTTCAAATTTATCAACCGGGACTTTAATTGTTACAAAACCGCTTTTTTGACCCTTAACTCTTTCGTGCAAATTAGTGGTAAAAACTTCCCCGCCTTTTTCTCGCGCTATTTTGGAAACCTCTTCAACCGCCCATTCCGTATCTCCGACCATCAAAGAAACATTGCCGTTTTTGACCATTTTTCTATCCATTATCGTCGTCTCCGGTTCAACTGAAATAGTATCTGAATCTCCGTTCGTTGGACTAGTCAAGTTCATCCCTTTTTCCGCAGTGCCATTTGAACCCATGTCATAACTCATCGAGCTGAAAGATCTATTCGGAGAAATTGACTGCTCTTCTGCGCCTCCGTCATTAACAGAAAAATCCCGGCTCGAAGGATTATTTTTCCCTCCGTTAAAGAGAGTAAAAAGACCGATCAACAAAAAGGCTCCCATTAACCAAAAAATAACCTTGACCAACTTCTTAAATCTTTCTTCTTGATAAAGCATATTTTTAAATAAATTATTACTTTTTACATATTTTACCACAAATCGAAAATTTTTAAAAATACCTCAAAAAAATATCGAAAAAATTTGATAAAAAATACAGCCTAAAATTTCAATCCGAAAAACCTATTTTGAGACAAAAAATGATTGACAAAGGCAACTATTTATAATATATCTAAAATATGGGGAGAGTCGGAGTTCTTTAAAAAGGGAGATAAAATTATGGAAATAAAGGCAAAGATTATCAATTCAAATTTTCCCGGGGTAAATCTAACCCCCCACCTCAATAAAACAGTAAAAATATTAAGCAAAACGCCCAGCAGAAACCTTGAAATTGAAACACTGGATGGACAACTAAAAACATTTCTCCCCACATACTGTCTAGGAAGCATCGGGGACTCGTCCAATATTTTTCTCTCTCAGTGCAAGTAGGTCAATTCTTCTTGTGAGTATTTAGGTCTTCGAATTTAGCCAAAAAGATTCCCGATACTCATTGACTCCGCCATTAAAACTCAGTCCTCCGCCACCCCTCGCCCCGAGATGCATCGCATCGAGGGGCCTTTTTTATTTGGCAATAAGCCGAATAAGTTATAAAATAAAAAAAGATAGCTCAATAATCAAAAGACTGCAAGAAACCCGAAAAATTCAACCTATTTAACTAATTCCTAATTAACTAAAAAAATATGCAAGAACAAATCTTCAAAGCCTATGACATTCGGGGAGTTTATCCCGAAGAAATAAACGAATTGGATGTTTACAAAATCGCCCAAGCTTTTTGCCGATTTGTCCAGCCAAAAGAAGTGGTGATCGGATCGGATGTCAGATTATCCTCTCCTTCGTTAAAAAAAACCGCTATCAAAGCCGTTACCGATTTGGGAATCAAAGTCATTGATGTGGGAGAAATTTCCACCGATATGCTTTATTTCTCGGTGGCTCATTACGGCTATGCCGGAGGATTTTCATTGACCGCTTCTCACAATCCCAAAGAATACAACGGGATGAAACTCGTCCGGGAAGAATCCAAACCGATTTCATCCGACAGTGGTCTTTTTGAGATTAGAGATATGGCTCTAAAGATGAATATCGATGAAACCGCTCTGGAGGGAGACATAAATCAGGCGCTTATTGAAAAAAAGGATATTCTGGATGATTATGTGACTAAAATAAAAACCTTTGCCGATTTTTCCAAATTCAAAAAATTCAAGATTTGCGCCAATCCGAATTTCGGAGTAGCCGGTCGCGCTCTAGATAAGCTCTTGGCCGAAACCGACATTCAGGTGGAAAAATTAAATTATACGCCGGACGGAAATTTTCCCAAAGGCCGACCTGATCCGCTTATTCCCGAAAATCGCGCCGAACTTTCCCAAATGGTTATCGACACTCGGTCCGATTTCGGAGTGGCTTGGGATGCTGATGCTGATCGTTGCTTCTTCTTTACCGAAAAGGGTGAATTTATCGAAGGCTATTTTATCACCGCCCTCTTGGCTAAAATATTCCTCAGCAGGAGCAAAGGCGAATCAATCATCCATGACACTCGACTCACTTGGGCGATTGAAGATATTGTCAAAGAAAACGGCGGCATCGATATCGCCACCAAAGCCGGACATTCTTTTATCAAAGAAAGGATGCGCAAAGAAAATACCGTTTTCGGAGGAGAAATGAGCGCCCATTATTATTTCCGGGATTATTTTTTCTGCGATAATGGTATGATTCCTTTGGTTATGATGCTGGAATTTCTCTCAACTCAAAACAAAACTCTTTCCGAGATTATGCATGAAATGTTCTGGGATAAATATTTTGTCAGCGGGGAAATCAATACTCAAGTCGCCGATGTTAAAAGCGTCATTGAGAAAGCTACTCGGATATATTCGGAAGGAGCGGTAAAAATTGATACTACTGATGGAATTTCCATTGATTTTTCCGACTGGCGTTTTAACTTTCGCGGCTCCAATACCGAACCGGTCATCCGCCTCAATGTCGAAGCTCGTAATCAAAAATTAATGGAAGAAAAAAGAGACGAACTCCTAAAATTAGCAATATAAAAAGTGATGTACGATTTAAGATTTAGGATTTAAGAAAATAAAAACCAAGTAAGAGACCAACAATTTAGTAAATACAGAAACTAAATATACAAAATTTTAAAAAAATAAAAAATTAGTACTTTTAATTTTTAAAATAATAACTATGACAGAACAAGCTTCATCAAAGCCTTGGTATAAAAAATTGTGGGTAATAGCATTATTTGTCTTTTTTGGATTTATTATTATTGAATTACTATCAGAAGGACAAAATAAAGAAAATAGCAATATTACTAGGAAGCAAGGGATTGTTCTGAGGATATTGGCAAAACTTTCTGCAATGCAACCAATAATGTCTGCGATGGCGTAATTATAAAAGTGCAAACATGCACTAATGACAAAAATCAACAATGCTACGTTGTGGATAGGGGTGAAGATTACAATCGGCAATTAGAGCACCCTGTTTCTAATGGCTATGCAAAATAGATATAAAAATATTAAAAAAGTACGTACTCGAGTACGTACTTTTTTTATTCATAAATCCTAAATCGTAAATCTTAAATCCTAAACTCCCATATTCCTAAATTCTCAAATTTATAACAATTTAACAATTATAACATTTAGAACATTTACAGCATTTTCAACAATTCTTAATTCTTCTTCCTCCCCGCTTTTACTCGATCAGTCTCTTTTAAAAATTGTTTTCTAAGCCTCACACTTTTGGGAGTAATCTCCAAATATTCGTCCTCGGCCATTATTTCCAGGCCTTTCTCAATCGTGATTTCTATCGGCGGAATCAAATTGATCGCATCGTCACTCCCGCTGGCTCGCATATTGGTCAGATGTTTACCCTTGATCGGATTAACGGTCATTTCATCTCCCTTGGAGGTATTTCCGATAACCTGTCCCTCGTAAACTTCCTGACTAGCCCCGATATACAAAGAGCCTCGTTGCTGCAAATTAAACAAAGAGAATCCCAAAGCCTTACCGGTCTCACCGGAAACCATCGATCCGACCGCTCTCTTTTTTATCTCTCCGGCATAAGGGCGAAACTCCAAAAAACGACTGGATAAAATCCCCTCTCCGCGAGTATCCACGATAAACTCGCTTCGATAACCCAAAGCGCCTCGAGTCGGTATTTCAAAAACCATCCTTGTTCCGTCCGAAACTTGTTTCATATCAATCATAATGCCTTTTCTTTTGCCGAGTTTTTCGATTATGCTACCGGCGAAATCATTGGGAACCGTCACAATCATTTCTTCAAAAGGTTCCATTTTCAAACCGTCCACTTCTTTGATAATAACTCTTGGCTGAGAGACTTGCGCCTCAAAACCCTCACGACGCATATTTTCCAAAAGGACCGCCACGTGCAACTCTCCCCGACCATAAACGGTAAAATTATCCCCGCTAAAGTCAACTTTCAATCCAACATTAATCTCCAATTCTTTCTTTAGTCTTTCGCGAATTTGCTCTCTGGTCACAAAGTCTCCCTCCTTACCGGCGAAAGGCGAACTGTTGGCCATAAATTCCAAAGCAATAGTGGGCTCATCGACATTAATAGCCGGCAAAACCTCCGCACCTTCATCCACACAAATCGTTTCTCCGATATCGATATTGTCAATTCCGGCGATCATCACAATATCCCCCGCCACCGCTTCTTCGATTTCTTTGCGCTTGGTACCCTCAAAAGAAAATATTTTTATAATTTTTCCTTTTCGAGCTTTCTTATTATCCGATTTTATAAAAACCGGCTCCATTTTCAAAACTCCTTCAAAAATTCTCGCTACCGCCAAGCGTCCCAAATAATCATCATAGGCCAAAGAAAAAGGTTGCAAGCGTAAAGGCACACTCATATCATTTTTAGCCGCCGGAACATGTTCTAAAATTTTGTCCAAAAGAGGCATCATATTATCGGAATTATCTTCCGGCTTATTTTTGGCGATACCTTGCTTACCGATACTGTAAACGATCGGAAATTCCAATTGATCGTCATCCGCCCCCAGTTCTAAAAATAATTCAAAAATCTCATCTTCTACTTCGCCCAATCTGGCGGCCGGTTTATCGATTTTATTGATAACCACCATCGGTTTGTGGCCCAACTCCAAAGATTTTTTGAGCACGAATCTGGTCTGAGGCATCGGTCCCTCCTGCGCATCCACCACCAAAACCACGCTATCGATCGCTCGCAAAACCCGCTCTACCTCGCTACCGAAATCGGCATGACCGGGAGTATCAACAATATTAATTTTGGTATCCTTGTAAATTATCGAGGTATTTTTGGCATAAATGGTTATCCCTCGCTCTTTTTCCAAGGCGTTACTATCCATACTGTCATCCTGAGAAGCCGCCCCTGTTTGCTTCATTATTGCATCGGTAATCGTAGTTTTACCATGATCCACATGGGCGATAATTGCGATATTTCTTATATCCATAAATTTTAAATCAAAAATAAAAACTGCGTCTTTTTTGGCAGTAAAATTATTATATCAGTTTTTTGCCGAAAGTCAAATAATGTAACATTGCAGCGTCAAGTTTACACTCGCCAATTCATTTAATCT
>JAZHDF010000088.1:0-10333 GCA_036584565.1 Candidatus Moraniibacteriota bacterium | reverse complement strand
TTGTTTAGCATCATATGGCTATTATATCATAGCTTCTGATGGTCTAGAGCCTAAAATATTATAGTTTGGTTTTTATATTTTTTGCTTTATTGATACCAAATTTTTCTCAAGCAGCAATTAGTTTTACAAACGGGTATTGGGAAACTTCTTTTATTGGTTGTAATTCGGGAGATGTCGGTCCGGGGGATATTTGTGATGGATTAGAAGTTGATGACTACGCTTATAATTGCAATGGATCTTACTCTCAGATATCGTCTCTAGCGAATTATTCCTTGGGCGAAGGAGACTATGGTTATCGGATGTTTCAGGGAGATGAAAGAAATATTGATTCTTCGGCTATGAAAATCAGTTTTGTCGATTCACAAGATGAAATCTGGATCAGATATTACACCCGTTATCCGCTCGGACAAAGTTGGGGTGGCATATTTGAACACAAGATGATCTATGCTTTTACCAATGATAATGTGGCTATGAATATAAACTTTCCCCAAGGAATGCATTCAATTGGAATTCAACCCAGAGGAACAATGGGCAGTCCGGATATCTATATTAATGGATGGGGATGGAATAATCTATATGGATCTGATATCGGAGATGGATCATGGCATCTTTATGAACATCACTTTAAGCTTGGCAGTAGCGGTGGAAATAATGGTGTTTATCAATTTTGGGTGGATGGAGTCAATCGGGTTGATATGAATAATCTGGATTTCTTTAATGGAGGTAGCGCTAATCCCACCGCTTGGGATCATATTAACCTACCTTCCAATCATAATGTTTCTACTCTGGCAGGATGTAATGGGATTGATATTGATGATATAGCTTTAGCTAATGAAAGTTTTAGCGGATTTACTCAGGATTTATCCGAAAGGGATATGATTGGGGGACTTTCTGCTGACACAATTTCACCCAGTTCCCCAAGCGGATTGGTTGTTTTATGATAAATAATTTTTTTTAAAAAATAATGCAAAAAAATAAATTGAATTTTTTAAAAATTATTTTACTCCCAGTAGTTTTAATTTTTATATTTTTAACTTTACCAAATAATTCTCAAGGAGCTAATTTTTCTTTGGAAATAACTAACATCAAACCGGCCGGAACCGGAAGCCCGGCTATTCCATCAACCAACAGAATTTTCAGAGCTTATCCGGGCATTGAATATAATATCCGAGCAGCTGTGATAGGAGGATTATACCCCTATACTTATTCACTCAGCAATCAGCCGGAAGGAATGACTATTAATTATAGGACCGGAGAAATATCTTGGCCCAATCCGCAGTCAGATTCGGGAATAATTACTCTTTCAGTTACAGACTCAGAAAATAATACCGTGACAACGACATGGGAGATTACAATTTCCACCAGTGGATTTATTTTTGTAAATGGTAGTTATGCGGGAACGGAAACGGGCACAATTGATCAGCCTTATAGATCCTTGAGAAATCTATTGGATAATGAAACAAATTTGACCGATATAGTTTATTTTAGATCCGGAATTTATCAGATGGTCGAACACAATAACGGTTCTCCGTACGGGATGAATCTGTCTTCCAGTCCTTCCGCTTGGTTGGCTTATCCCGGCGAGAATGTTGTTTTGCAAGGGGGTTCGGATGTCGGACAAGCAAGAAGAATAGCGATTTTTAAAACTTTTTATTTCGATGGATTAACAGTTAAGGACGTGGTCGATTACGGGATTATGACCAGCGGATCATTCAATTATAAGACAGTTAGAGGCTGTGTTTTTGACGGTCTTGTCCCGAAAGATGATATAAACAATAATTACGGCTTTATTCATACAACCAATGACAGCCCGGGTTATTATTTTGTTATTCAAGATAATGAATTTAAAAATTGGCGACAAGCTTCCGCAATCGGAAGTCTTTATAATGACAAAAAAGCTCTAATAGAAAATAATTATATTCATGACAATCTGGAAGAAGGAACTCCGACCGGAATCGGTATTACTCTGGGCATATCGCCGAAAGTTTATGTTGACTACTTAACTGTGCGAGGAAATAAAGTTGTTATGAATACGGGAAATTTGTTGGGCGGGATGAATGCCGCTTTTTACGATTCTGCAAATATTGAAATAAATAATAACTTGTTTGTAAAACTGGAAGAGCGGGGAGGACATATTTTTGAATGGGAGTGCGGAGATCATCAGGGTGATACATATTATTGGAGAAACACTTTAATTGGAGACTTAAGTGTCAGATGTAGCCCCAGTGGGCCATATTGGGTAAATAACAATGTTATCGTAAACCCTAACACAAAAGGCACCTGGTTTGCTTCGACCGATTTTATTACACATGGTAATTTTGTTTTGGCAACAGTTTTAATCGATACGAATAATCTAAAAAATACCGACGTATATTCTTTGGTCAATCCTAGTGATGAATATAAGCTGATAGAAAGTCAGTTTGCTTATATAGGGACTCATGGATGGCAATTGCCCGATGGATTAACTCCTCTTGAGTTATTGGGGGATATTTATATAGATCCTCCCAATTCCCCGACCGGATTAAGTGTTTTATAATAAAAGAAATGAAAAATTTAAATTTAAAATATCTTAGCTTAATTTTTATATTTTTTGTTTTATCGATGCCGAATTTTTCTCGAGCAGCAATTAGTTTTACCGATGGAAAATGGGAGACAACTTTTAAATGTCCTAATGAATGGCAAGGTGGCGACGGTGCGATAATTTGTAGTGATGGCGTATTTAACAGATACCTTGACGGTGCCTGTATAGGAACGACAGGGGATAAACTGGTGCAGATTGTCAATGTTGCCAATTATTCAAGCGGTGGTGGTGGTATGGGAATGCGTCAATGGTATGGTAACGGGAAGAATAACAAATCCGGTGGGATTGGTATTACATTTCCATCTGCACAATCTGAAGTCTGGATGCGGTGGTATCAACGGGCAGATGCTGGGTTACAAGATGGCCTAAATCAAGGTGAAACAAAAACTTTATACTTTAAGCATGGCGACAGCTTAAACGCATTATCATTTGGTTTAATCGGGACTGATCAGTGGCGCTTTTGGCTTGTGGCTACCGATTCAAGTACACCAATATCTATTGAGGGATATGGGTGGGCTAGCCTGATTAGTCAAAAAAATTGGGAGGCTGTTGAGGTTCATATCAAGGCCGATACAAATAACAGTAATGGAGTGCTACAAGCGTGGGTCAATAGTACTTTGATCATGAACATTACAAATGCCGACACTGCGCCAACATCAGCGGGTTGGACTGGAATTGAATTTCCCTCTAATCATGACATTTTTACCAACGAAGCTTGTGCCCCGATAGATCACGATGATGTTGTTATCTACAACTTGACTCCACCGGGGCGAGATGCCAGCAATAATCCATTTATTGGTCCAATTGGTTGGGTAAATGCAGGAGATGAAATTGCCCCTGGCTCGCCAACTGGATTGAGTATTTTATAATAAAAAAGAAATGAAAAATTTAAATTTAAAATATCATAGCTTAATTCTTATATTTTTTATTTTATTGATACCAAATTTTTCTCAAGCAGCAATTAGTTTTACAAACGGGTATTGGGAAACTTCTTTTAATTATTCCTCCGAATGTACGTAACGTGGTAATCCGCTTGGATCAGGAAATACAGATTGTGCTAATGTCCAAAATGACAATATTGTTTGGTCGTGGGGCGCTTCTTGTTTTTTAGATAATTGTACGCAAGTTTCTTCTGCTGCGAATAATCCGGTTAATGCAGGGAATGGAGCTCGTTTTTGGTACACGGATTATGAAAAAGAATCCAGTGGCGCTGTAAGGGTGGATTTTTCGGAACCGCAGAAAGAGCTTTGGATACGTTGGTATATGCGCTACGAGAATGGAGCCAGTTGGAAAGACAATTATGTTTTTTTCAATAAGCTTTTTTATATGAGAACTCCCGGGACAGCTGAAACTGCCACACAAATGATTCCATCTTTAAGCGATGATTTTGTCCTTTCCGCACAATCTACCGGAAACGATCAGAACGTTCCCACTTTTACCAATGCCGGTTGGATGGATATATATCCAACGGGAGTTGCTGATGGCCGTTGGGTGTGTTATGAAATTTATATTAAGATGGATACTCAGGGCGTTAAGATTTGTCCGGATCCTGAAAATCCAAACTCTTGTTATCATTCCGAACCATTTAATGGAATCGGTCGGCTTTGGGTTAATGGTCAAATGATGGGAGAATATACTAATTTAAATCTAAGTGAAATGCATAGCGATGCCCGGCAAGGGTGGTCATGGTTTGATTTTACGAATAATCAGGCTGACGGGCAAGTTAACCAAGCGTTAGCCTATGTCGATTATGATGATATAGTGATTTATAATTCTACCCCGCCAAATATTGATTTAGAAGGTAATACTTTTATCGGTCCGATCGGTTGGGTAAACGGAGAAGATATAACTCCACCCGATTCCCCGACCGGATTAAGTGTTTTTTAAAAATAATTTTTTTGTATTGTTTTTCAGTAAGTTTGATTTTTCCATATACATCTCATTATATTTTTTGAATAAAGCGTTGCAATTATTTCTTGAACTTAGCAATCCATAATTTGCTAAGGTGGATTTTTTGTGCTAAAATTTTTAGGTGTTAATAAATTTATTTTAAAAATATGTCAGATAAAACAATGCATCTTAAAAAAGAAAGAACCTTTGTGATTGTCAAGCCGGACGGAGTCCAGCGTGGTTTAATGGGAGAGATTTTAAAGAGATTTGAACGAACCGGACTGAAGGTGGTGGGTGTAAAATTTGTGGTTCCCAAGGCTGAACAATGTTGGACACACTATAATAAAGACGAGGCTTGGTTTATGGAAAAAGGCGCTAAGATTGTAAAAAGCAGAGAGGAGGCCGGGCTTCCGATTGAAAAAGAGGCGGTTGAATACGGTAAGAACATCATTCAGCAATTGGTCGATTTTATGACTTCCGGACCGGTTTTGGCGATGGTAATCGAAGGAAATCGAGCGGTGGATGTTATCAAAAAATTGGTCGGAGCCACCGAGCCGTCCACCTCCGATGTGGGAACTATTCGCGGGGATTTGACAATCGACTCATATGACTTGGCGGGGATTGATGAGCGAGCGGTGCGTAATTTGATTCATTGCTCCGATCAACCGGCGGAAGCCGAGCGGGAGATAAAAATCTGGTTTAAGGAAGATGAAATCATTAATTACCGGTTAGTTCAAGAGCAGATATTATACGATGTTAACCTAGACGGTATTTTGGAATAAACAAAAAGAAAAAGAACTAAAAATAATAAAAAACCCTTATTTTATAAGGGTTTTTTTAATGGTTTGATTTATTTTTAAGTAAGTACTTGAGTACTTACTTAAGTAAGTACTCAAGTACTTACTTAGTACTTAAAAGTGCAAAATGAAAAGTTAAAAGTTGAAAATAATTTATAATTTCGAATTTCGAATGAGTTTTTAACCTTTGAATTTTAAAACGAGAAAGGCGGAGATAAATAACATGTTTTATTTCAACTCGCCTCGCTAAAGTTATGGCGAAGCGGGTCGGAGTGAGAGACGAGCGAAATGGAGACCTGTCTGCCGGTAGGCAATAATCCCTATAAAAAGTTGATAGGTTTGACGTATGAAGTTCGTATTTTTGCATAAGTTCTTTTGCCCGTCGGATAGCGAATACTTCGTAGGGATATCTAAAATACTAAATACAATCTGCAAAATATCATTTTGTTCTTGATTTTTTTCGGTTTTATCTTTAGGATAAATGCAGGTTCTTGAGAGTAATATTTCAACACTTATTTTTTTATGGAAAATTTAAACTTACCCGAGCATGTGGTAGTTATTCCGGACGGCAATCGGCGCTGGGCTAGAGAGAGGGGGCAAAAACCGTGGGAGGGACACCTGGCCGGGGCGGATCGAATCGAGGAATTGGTCAGAAAAGCTTTGGAAATGAAGATTAAAAATATTTCTTTTTGGGGTTCTTCGGTGGACAATCTCAAAAAACGACCGATAATGGAAAAAAAAGCGCTCTTGGATATTTACGAAAAATATTTCAAACGCTTGATCGAAAGCGAAGAAATCCACCAAAATCAAGCCAAAATAAACATTTTGGGTCGTTGGCGAGAACAATTTCCGGAGAGTTTGAAGAGGATTTTGGAAGACGGCATAAGGCGGACGAAAGATTATAAAAATTACAACTTGAATTTTCTCTTGGCTTACGGCGGTGATGATGAAATGCTGGAGGCGATTAAAAAAATATCCTCCAAGGTCGGCAAGGACGTAGAAAAAATTACTCCGGAACTGATCAAGGAAAATTTGATGACAAAATCTTTGCCGGCGGTTGATTTTTTGATTCGGACCGGAGGAGAACCTCATCTCTCGGCCGGTTTTATGATGTGGGATTTGGCTAACGCCCAGCTTTATTTTTCCGATAAACTTTTCCCTGATTTTGATAAAAACGATTTTGAAAAATCGATCGAGGATTTTTGCGCCAGAGGTCGGAGAATGGGAGAATAAATTGAAAATTTGTGTCTCATTTTTAAAAAAATCTTTTTCTTTAAAAAGATTTTTTTATTTTGCTTAAAATAATCAAAAAACCTTGATAATAAAGGATAATTTATCCACAGCTTTGATAAAAAAAGTCTTGGCAAAAATATTCAAAACATATATAATTAAAGAGTAAAAACGGAATGAGAAAATTTATTGAAAGTTGACACCGTTTTAGAAAACTTTTTTAAATCAAAAATAAAAATATTAATGGAGCAAAAAATTGAAAATGAGGATAAAAAAAAATCCAAAAAAAGAAGGATTCTTCTTTGGGCTTTTTTGTTATTTTTCTTTTTTTTGATTTTTTGGTTTTTGTTCAGTCGGAACGGCTTGTTGGGAAGATTTATTTTCGGTTCGCGAGAGGTTGAACAAAGTGAAATTGTAAATGAGAATCAGGAGGAAGAATTTTCGGATCAAGATTTTGAAAATACTGCGGATGAAAACAATGAAGATGTCGCAACCGAAGAGGAGATGATCAGCGAGAATTATCGGGTTACCCAGGTGAGATTCGGAAATAATGTAGTTATCGAAAACGGGCGGAGCAGAGAAGCTAATTTGGAAATTTATCAAGTAAAAAGTGAAAATACTATCTCTCAGGAAGATGATACGCCGAGAATCATAATTAGCTGGAGGACTAACAAAGAAGCTATTTCAACGGTAAGCTATGCCAAGATTGATGGTAAGGGGGCGGTGAATGTAAATGAGGAAGGTTACGGTTTCGAGCACAGTATGCTTTTGAAGAATATGGAGTTTTCGACGATTTATACTTACAAGATCGAAGCCAAGGACAAATGGGGCAATAAAACATCAACGGAATATTTCAGCGCCTATACGGGAGATAAGTCGGAATCAATTTTTGACTTAATCACCAATGCAGTGGAGGATGTCTTTGGTTGGGCCATGAAATAAAAAAGTGAGTTTTAAAAATTGTTGGTGAGAATTAAACAAAAATAAAATTTTTTAAAAAATGTTTCTGGGTGAAAAAAATAAAATTCGGTTGCTTCTGACAACCATCATGATGATTTTGGTGGCCGGTTTTATTTTTGGTTTTAGGGTTTTTGCCCAAGAAAATAATTTTTACAGAGACGGTCTTTTGGATGTAAGCGCTTACATTCTAAACCAGGAAAATAAAGAGATCCCGAATGGAAAATACAAAATAAGATTTGCTATTTACTCGGTCGATCGAAGTGAAGCGGATGCCTACCCTTCCGACAGCGATGAAAATTTTAGAATTTGGGAGGAGGAGCAAGAAATCGAAGTGACCAACGGACTTTTTAACGCTTATTTGGGTTCGGTTAATCCGATTCCCAGAAATATTAATTTAGCCAGCGGAAGTTATTATTTGGGAATCAGAGTGGGAGAAGATAGTGAAACCGTTCCGAGAAAGAAAATCGGCTATTTCCCTTCGGCTTTGTATTCGCTTAATTCGGAAAATGCTACCAACGCTCAAAATGCGGTTAATTCCAGTTTTGTTAACGGCGCAAAAGTGGGAACGGAAGAGGGGGATATTTTACAACTCGGTCCGGGAGGACAAATTGAAATTGAGAGATTGCCGGTGGGAGAGGATGAAGATTCCTTGGTTTTGGGAAACGACGAGAGACTGCATGATCAAAATACCGATACCGGGACAACTTCAACCGAATTTAATATCGGGAGCGGTTCGGGAACGGGGGAGAATTTTGATATTACGGTTTCCAATGCTTCCAACAAGCCAACCATTCGATTTGACGGATTGAGTCAGGAGTGGCAATATTCCTCGGACGGAATTAATTTCAGTAATTTAATTTTTGATGCCAGTGATTATCTAAGTTTATCGGGCGGAACTATGACCGGTGGAATTGATTTTTATGCCGGACAAACTTTCGGCGGAGCGACTTTGACCGAGTTGGGTTATTTGAGCGGAGTGACTTCTTCTTTGCAGGATCAAATAAATAATCGGGCGCTCTTGTCGCATACCCATGACGTTTCCGATGTGGTTAGCGGAGTTTTTGATGTCAACAGAGGAGGAACCGGTTTATCCGACATTCCTTTGGGCTCGATTCTATTTGCCGATGCGGAGGATAATTTGTCGGCTTTTACCGGGACTTCTTTGGATGATGAAAATTTCTTGAGATTTAATTGGAACGGTGGAGCTCCTTACTTGAGTTGGAGCTCAACCAGTGTTTTGGGAGGTTTTGCTTATTTTACCGTTAGCGGTGACTCCGGTGTTTCTCAAACAATTGTCGATCAAAACGATGTGAAAATTCTCGGCGGAAACAATTTAAGTACCATCGCCAGCGATACGGATACGATTACTGTCAATATGGATTCGACCTTAACCGGCGTAACTTGGAACGGTAACGATATCGATATTTCGGATTATACCAATTTGAGTGTCGGGGGAGTTTTAATGAATTTGTCCGGGGATATTGTTTCTTTGCGAGAGGGGACAATGACCAGTGGAAGACTGTGTTCTTTTGTATCGGGGACGGGATTGGTTTGCGATACCGATAGCGCCACAGTCGGACATAGCGCCTTGACTGTTGGTGTGCCGGCAAACGGTTTAAGTGTCAACGGTTCGCAAGTTTTATCCTTGGCTTTGGCGAGCGGAACAACAACCGGCGCTTTGAGCAGTGCCGATTGGAATACTTTTAACAATAAACAGAATGCTTTAGTTGTGGGAAATATAGTCGGAACCGCTAATCAAATTTCCGTCAGTGGGGGAACGGGAGCGGTTATTGGCGGAGGAGTAGCTCTTTCACTTCCCCAAAATATTGCCGCTACCAGCGCTCCGACTTTTGCCGGTTTAACTTTGAACGGAAATTTGGGGATCAGAGAAGGGGGAGTTACTCCGAGTTTTTATACTTATTTCCAAGGCGGAGATCAAAGCGGAAATATTACTTACACTTTGCCGACCGGACAAGCCGGGGGATCAAATTATGTTTTATCCAATAACGGATCGGGAGCGTTAAGTTGGCAACCGGTTTCGAGTATCGGAGGGACCACCGGTACCGGCGTAAATGGACAAGTGACTTATTGGACCGGAACAGGAACTTTGGCGGGAGAAAATCAGTTAAGCGTATCTAGAGGAGGTACCGGCGTGGATGGATCAACCGTGACCAATGGACAACTCTTGATCGGAAATGATGCGGGCAA
Organism: Candidatus Moraniibacteriota bacterium; assembly: GCA_036584565.1. GTDB lineage: Bacteria > Patescibacteriota > Minisyncoccia > Moranbacterales > UBA9337 > UBA9337. The sequence goes on along the minus strand of JAZHDF010000088.1, from coordinate 667 downwards.
TAATTTTTCTTTGAGCACTTTAACGCAAGGAGACGGAATTATTATCACCAATGGAGCCGGAAGCATTTCTATTGCTTCCACCTTGGGAACTTCCGTCGATATTTCGAGCGAAACCAACTTAAGTGTAACCGGTACCTTATTAAGTTTATCCGGAGATATCCTTTCTGTAAGAGAAGGAACTCTCACCGATGGAAGATTATGTTCTTTTGTAACTGGAACAGGATTGGTTTGTGATACCGATAGCGCCACCGTTGGTCACTCGGCTTTGACCATCGGAACTCCCGCCAATGGCTTAAGTGTAAACGGTTCACAAGTTTTATCCTTGGCTTTGGCTAGCAGTACAACTACAGGTGCGTTAAGTGATACAGACTGGAATACTTTCAACAGCAAGCAAAACGCTTTGACAATCGGAAATATCACCGGCACAAGCAACCAAGTTTCCGTTTCCGGAGGAACAGGAGCGATAATTGGTGCCGGAGTAACTCTATCCTTACCGCAAGACATTAATTCTACGGCCACTCCGACTTTCGGCGGATTGACGCTTAACGGCAACCAAACTCTAAACGGAACTCTCTCTATTTTAGAAACCGGGACCACTCCGACTTACTACACCACTTTCCAAGGGGGAGATCAAAGCGGAAATATTACATATACTTTGCCGACCGGA
>JAZHDF010000087.1:0-10519 GCA_036584565.1 Candidatus Moraniibacteriota bacterium | reverse complement strand
CTCTTCTGATCATTTGGCGCGCTCTTATTACCATACCCACAAATTACCGATTACGATTTCCAACTGTTCCAACAATTACGGACCTTATCAATTTCCGGAAAAATTAATTCCGTTTTTCATTACCAAGCTGATGGCGGGAGAAAAAGTTCCGGTTTACGGCAAGGGGGATAATATTCGGGATTGGTTATATGTCAAAGATCATTGCGAAGCGATTGATAAGATTGTCCGAGAGGGCAAGCTCGGCGAAACTTATTGTATCGGAGGCGGGGCCGAAAAAACCAACCTGGAAATCACCCAAAAGGTTTTGGAGTTGATGGGTTTTGATGAGAGTAAAATTGAATATGTGGAAGATAGGAAAGGACACGACAAACGATATGCGGTTGATTTTTCCAAGATTAAAAAAGAATTGGGTTGGGAGCCGAAAACCTCTTTCGAAGCGGGAATCAAGGCGACAGTTGATTGGTACAAAGAAAATAAAGAATGGCTTGAGAATATAAAAGACGGTAGCTATAAAAAATATAATAAGGATCACCAAGACGATAAGCATCCGCAAGAAAGCGATTTGGCGGTTTAAGCTCATATGCAAGAAAATAAGATTTTATTAAGCCTAACTACCACTCCAAAATCCGATTGGCGTAAAAAAATAGCCGATATTGATCGGCTTGAACTGAAAGAGGTGAGTTTGTTTTTGACCGGCATAGAAAAGGATGAGCGGGAAAAGTTGTATGCGCTTTTGGAAAAGACCTCCCTAAAAAGCGTTCCCCATATTCATCTTCGTAACGATATGGGCAGGGATGAGATAACTTATTTATTGGAAAGATATCAAACATCTTTATTGAATATTCATCCGGTAGAAAAATCTAAACATTTATTTGACAAGGAGATTCTCGAGCCTTTTCGGAATAAAATTTATGTCGAAAACGGTCACGTCTTGGCCAGCGATGAGGAATTGAAATATTATGCCGGAGTTTGCTTGGATTTCAGTCATTGGGAATATTTTGGTAAAAAGATTAAATCTTATGATGAAGAACTAAGGAATTTAGCCTCGCATCATAAAATCGGGTGTTGTCATATTTCGGCCTTTAGAAAAGTGGCATTCTTTTTCGACATTTCATTTCATTACGGTCGAGCCCAAGAGGATTTTGATTATATAAAAAAATATCAGAAATATTTACCGGAGATAATAAGTCTGGAATTGGAAAATGATTTTGAGGAGCAAATTAAATTTAAGAAATATTTGGAAAAAATATTAAACATTAAAAAAGATTAAAAATATGCAGAAAATTTTAATATTGGGAAAAAGGGGGATGTTGGGCCAAGAGTTGGTAAAAACTTTTTCCGACGAAAATTTTGATTTAATCGCTTGGGATAAGGAGGATTTGGATGTTTCGGATTTTAAAAATTTGAGGGAAAAAATAAAAAATCAAAAACCGGAAGCGGTTATTAATGCGGTGGCTTATAACGCCGTGGATAAATGTGAAGAGGATAAAAAAGAATTTGAAATCGCCAAAAAGATAAACGGTTATTTCCCCGGGGAATTGGCCAAGATTTGCAAAGAGCTGGATGCAACACTGATCCACTATTCCACCGATTATGTTTTCGGCGCCGAGATGCCCGAGATTCCCGAGCCGCAGGGATGCACCGGAAGTTGCGCAGGTTGCGCTTTGCATTTTGATTATGAGCCGGAAATCGGCTTTGACGAAGAGGCTAGGCCTGCGCCGGTCAATAAATACGGAGAAAGTAAACTGTTGGGAGAAGAAGAAATAAAAAAGGCGGGAGGAAAATTTTATATTATCAGACTTTCCAAATTATTCGGCCGACCAGCCGGTATTGAGGGGGCCAAACGAAGCTTTTTTGATGTGATGCTGGAATTAGGGAAAAAAAATAAAACAGTCAAAGCGGTGGATGAAGAAACCAGTTGCTTTACCTATGCTCCCGATTTGGCTCGGAAAACCAGAGAAATTTTCGAGGCTCAAAAAGAATTCGGTATTTACCATATTAGCAACGGTGAACCGTGCACCTGGTATGATGCGGCGGAAGAATTGTATCTGCAAGCCGGTCTGGAAGAGGTCAAGGTGGAACCGGTAACGGGAGAGGAATTTCCTCGGCCGGCTCAGCGCCCTTATTTTTCGGTTTTGCTTAACAAAAAACTCAATCCCTTGCGCAGCTACAAAGATGCTTTGAACGAGTATTTAAAAGAGCAAGGTATGATAAAATAAAAAATAAAAAAATGTTTAAAATGTTGATCAATAATCATGGATTTAAATTTTTATATCTATCTTTTATTTTTTTATTTTTTATTTCAAGCAGGATTGAAGCCAGCCCTCAAGTTGGTATTGTCGACACAAATGTGTATCCCAGACAAGCTGATCCGCCCACATTTGATGTTAGCCACAAAGCCATAGATCCGGTTTTTAATACTACTATAGCGAGAATAACTGGGCCTGTTGGCTCTAATGCTGTATATGAAAATAATTTGGAAACTCAAAATTTGGCACCTATTCAACATTTTCACAATCCATGGAGCTATACAGGTGATCATTTTTTGGTCTGGGCAGATCGCTTGAGTCAGGGGGCGGGAGCAAGAGTGGAGCTATATTCTTTGGATAGAGTTAATTTTTCAGTTATGAAAGTGCGTTCACTTGAGCAACCTATATCCGCCTTTAACTATAACAGAGGAGTACATTTTGATCATGACAATGAGTGGATAATTTATGCAGTTGATACGAGTGTAATACCTAATGTTTTAAAACGGTGTAATTTAAATTATCACTCCACTGAAGAGGGTCTGGCCCCAGATTCTTGTGAAAATCTACTAAGTGATGTCGATGGCATAAATCAAATGACGCAAAGTGATGACGATGAATTTTTCGCTTATTCTTCTGAGAATAATTTAGTTCATAGAGTTTGGAGGAGATCATCAAGAGAGACTTTAATAACAGTTGATTGCTCTAGTTGGTATTCCTGTGATGAATCCCAAATGTCTCCAGATGGAAAATGGCTTTTTTTAAAAGGACACCAAGTAGAGGGTGATCATAATGCATGGGTTTATGATATTCAAAATGGAGGAGTATTAAGAGCCTATGATTCATATGGTCCGGATTATTTTTCCGGAAAACACTCCGGCTTTAATGATAAATGGGTTAATGAGACTACTCAATTTTCAAATTACAGGTTGGTAGTGAGAAATATTCAAAATGATGAACCGGGAAAAAATCCATGGACGGAAACCCCAAAATTTATTTTTAGTAGCCCAATTTCACCCGTTGGGGCAATCGGAGCAATTCATCCATCTTACAGCAATTCCAATTATGTATATGGTGGATTCTTTAGGCCTGCGGGAGAGCCTGACCCCTGGGTGCCTTATTATGATGAAATAGTAAGGATAAAGGACGATGGCACTGAAACTTTGCGCCTAGCTCATTCTTGGAGTAGATTTTACAGTAATTCTTATGATGAAATTCCAAGCTATGCTTCTCCGGTGGGGGATTATGTTATCTTTTATTCAAATTGGAATGGCGGTGATATTAACGCAAGGCATGATGTTTTTATTGTTAGTACTCTTGATTTTTCCGATCCTGATGACGAAGCTCCAAGTGTGCCAATTGGACTAAATGTAATATAATTAACATAAATATATTATGAAGATAGGTATCAATGCTTCTTTTTTGCGAAAGCCCGGAAACGGCATCGGGCAAGTGACCCTAAACGCCCTAAAATCTTTGGCCGGTTTTGATTTTAAAATTTTTGATAAAAATCTCAAAAATGCGGAGCATATTTTGTATCTGGAGGAGGATTGCAAAGAAGATTTTTTGGCTCGGTTCGAAAGGCGGGTTTTTTTGCCTTTTTACAAAAGAGACGATCTGATCCGCAAGGTCTTGTGGGAAAAATATTTATTGCCCCGCAAGGTTTCGAGAGACGGATGTGAAGAATTTATTTCTTTTTATCAATGCCCGACCGTTTTCTCTCAAAAAATAAAACACACTATGGTGGTGCATGATATTATCCCCGAGCTTTTCCCGGAGTACCTCGACAATCGGCGTAAAAAACTTTATTGGTATTTAACCAAAAAAGCCATCAAAAAAGCGGATAAGATTATTGCGGTCAGTCAAAACACCCGCGATGATCTGATAAAGCATTTCGGAATCGAAAGAGAAAAAATCGAGGTGCGCTATATCGATGTGGATGAGATATATAAGCGAGAAATTTCGCCGGCCGAATCGGAAAAAATTTTGCAAAAATACAATTTGACGCCGGGCTATATCTATACCGGCGGAGGATTGGAAAAGCGCAAAAATATCCAGACTTTAATTATCGCTTACAAGGAACTGCTGAAAAGCGGAGAGAGTCTGCCCGAGCTGGTCATCTCGGGAAAGTTGATGCCGGCTTTAGCTCCGTTGATTATCGATGTGGAAAAAATGGTAGCCGAGGAGGGCTTGGGGGGAAAAGTAAAAATATTGGATTTTGTCCCGCAACAGGAATTGCCGGCCATTTATAAAAACGCGCTTTTTTTCGCGTATCCTTCTTTGTATGAGGGTTTTGGAATGCCGGTTTTGGAAGCTTTGAATCAGGGCGTGCCGGTCTTATCTTCGGAGCGTTCATCTTTGATGGAAGTAGCGGGTTTGGCGGCTTTGTATTTCGATCCCGAAAACATTATCGAAATTAAAGAGCGGATCAAAAGGATAATCAAAGACGAGGGTCTACAGAGAGAATTGGTAAAAAAAGGAACGGAGCAGGTCAAGCGATTTTCTTGGGAAAAATTTATCTCGTAATTTTTGATTTTGTGGTAAAATAAAAACAACCCTCCTCGAATTATCGAGAAGGGTTGCGGTCAAGTTGCTTTTCTTTCTCTATATATTTAATGAAATATATCAAGGATATCAAGGCCGAAAATATTCCGATTAAAAATCCCTTGGAAGTAAAAAAATTAGCATAATCATAACTATAAATAGCTACACATATTTCAATACTCACAAAGAGAGCAGCTAAAAAAACAAAAAAAAGACCTTTAAAGAAAATTTTTTTCAATTCTTTCATTTCCTCGCTCCCTTGGAGTTTGTTTGTAAAAAAGAACACCATTTTTATATGATAACATATTTAAACAATTTAGTCAATAGATTCAATTCCCTGAAGTATTATCTTTTGGGAGTCAATGTTTTGTTGGTGAGCGGGTTGATTTTGTTTTCCAATGGAGGATATTTCCCCCTCAAAAACATCGGTGATTTTTTGTTTTTTGTTTTCATCACTTTTCTCTTGGCGCTTTATCGTCCCGGCTGGGGTTTTCTTTTTTTTACCGGCACAATCGTTTTGGAAAATATCAATTTGGCGCCGATTGATTTGGGAGTGGCGGTGCGTCCTTATCAACTAATCGGTTTGCTGACTTTTTTGGCAATAGTGATTCGTTATCTCACCAACCGTCTGAATTTTTCTTTGCCCAAATTTATCTGGGCGGATTATGTTTTGTTTTTATTGGGGGCGGGCGGTTTTTTGGCTGTTTTGAACGCCGGAAGCGGAGCGGTCGCTTTTAAGCAATCTTTGATAATTCTTTCTTTTATCCTGCTTTATCTTTTAACCAGAGTTTTTATTCAAAAATTGGAAGATCTCAAAAAAATAATTCCCTTTTTCTTGAGTTCTTCGGCGATTGTTTTGCTTTACGGAATTTGGCAAAATTTTCAATTTATGCGAGGCGGAGAGAGCTTTGCGGTGATGCCCGGCAGAGCCAACGCCACTTTTTCCGAACCGGATTGGTGGGGGATTTTTTTGGTTTTTCTCGTGGCGGTTTTAATTGTTTTGATTTATAATTTAGCCGAGAAGATTAAAGTTTTCGGACTGAAAAACGGCAAGAGCTTTTTGACTTACGCGGTCTTTGTTTGGATTTTAATTTTTTTAAGCGGAGTAAATTTGATTATCGCTGTTTCCCGAAGCGCTTGGCTGGGGGCGATGGCGGTTTTGGGGGTTTTCGGATTTTATTTGGCTTTAAAAAAGAAACTTTATCCGGTCGGTATTGTTTTTTCGGCTTTTTTGCTTTCTATTGGGGCGGTTTATTTTTTCAAACTTACAAACTTCGAACTGGACAATAGAATCCAAAGCACCGCTTCCGGTTTGCAGGAGATAACGATTGCTTGTGAGAGCGAAGTGGAGATACCCGGTTCAATTGCGAGCGTGGATGAGCTCAAGAATTATAATTGTCGACATATAAATTTGGAGGATGTCGTTGTCGAATTTGAAAAAGGCAAGATTATTAAAAAAGCTTATCGCCAGGATCCCAATTTTAATATTCGCAAGAAAATTTATCAAAAAGTTTCCAATGAGTTGCAAAAGAATTGGTTTTTGGGAATCGGTTGGGGAAATATTTCGCAAATCTTGGGCCAAGACGAGAGAGGGGCGGGATTAAACTCAAGCAATATATTTTTGGAAGTTTGGTTGGGGGCCGGTTTTTTGGGCTTTATTGCCTTTTCGATTTTGATCGGGTATGCGATCGGTAGGGGAAAGTTATTTTTTTGGAAAAAATTCAAAGCGGGAAAATTCAAGCGGGGCGACGCCGGGATGGATTTCTTTTATCTCTTTTTGCTATTGAGCAGTTTGGCGGTGGTGGTGCCCAATCTTTTTAACGCCGGCATAATGTTGGGATTTTTGTGGTGGTGGCTGGCAATCAGTCAAATAAAAAATTAATTTTTTCCGAGAAAGAAAATAAAAAATAAGCATAAAAAAATGAAGATAGCAATTGATATTAGAAACATCGGCAAACAAAGAACCGGCAGCGAAGTGGTGGTTTTGGAATTAACCAAACGGCTACTGGAGATCGATAAAGAAAATGAATATCTTTTATTGACCGACACGGACAACTCCGAAGTGTTGGCCAATATTCGGCGAGACCTGAATTTGGAGGATAAAAAAAACTTTCAGCTTTTATCTTTGCGAGCCAAAAATAAATTTGTTTGGGCGGCTTGGACGATGCCGAAATTTTTCTTCCAAAATAAAATCGATATTTTTCACACCGAATATATTTTGCCTTTGTTTATTGCCAAAAGAACAAAGGTGGTGACCCATATTCATGATGTCTCTTTTAAGGTTTATCGGGAATTTATTTTGAAAAAAGATTTGTTTTTTTTGGATTTCCTGATTCCCGGAAGTATCAAGCGGTCGGATAAAATTATCGCCGTCAGTCAATTTACCAAAGATGAAATTATAAAATATTATCAAGTTGAACCGGAAAAAATCGAGGTGATTTTTAATTCCATCAATCTCGATCAAGAGGCGGTCTCGGATGAGCGCCGAGAAAAGATTCTTAAAAAATACGCTTTGCCGGAAAAATTTATTCTTTATCTCGGCACTTTGCAACCGAGAAAAAATATCCCAACCCTGATTGAAGCGTACGCCAAAATCAAGAGTCGGATTCCGGCGGTCAAACTGGTCTTGGCCGGCAACCCTCGGGCGCACAACTTTGATCAAAAAATTAATGAGGCGATAAAAAGAAATAATTTGGAAAAAGAAGTTGTTTTTATTGGCTATGTCGATACCCCGGACAAGGCGATTGTTTATCGGTCGGCCGAAGTTTTTGTTTTCCCTTCTTTTTATGAGGGTTTTGGAATTCCCGTTTTGGAGGCGATAAGTCAAGAGGTGGCGGTTTTGGTCTCCGATATCGGACCTCATCGGGAAATATTGGGGGAGGGGGATTTTTATTTTCCGCCCGGAGAGGTTGATATTTTGGCCGATAAGTTGTATACTGTTTGTGTCAATCAAGATGAGCGAAAAAGATTGTCTCAGGCAGGTCTGGAGAGAGTCAATCTTTTTTCTTGGGAAAAATCGGCACAACAAATGCTGAATATTTTTAATTAGTTATAATCAAAAAACAGTCTTTAACAAGACTTAAAATCTATGGCTTTGTTTGGAAACAAAAAAAATAACTCCGATCAATTTGACGGAGAAAAAAAACGTTTGAGTAAAAAAAGTAAAATTTTAATTATCGTCGGCGCGGTGTTGCTTGTAATTGGGTTAGTAATTCTTCTTTTGGCGAATTCTTTTTTGGGCAAGATTTCCACCGAGGGTAATCTTTTCAGCAGTTTGGCCAATTCCTTGCCCGGAGTGGAAAAAAAGCTCCAGGGTGAAGAGGAGGGCAGAATCAATATTTTGCTTTTGGGGATGCGCGGAGAAAATGTGCCCGGCGGAGGAACTCTGGCCGATACGATTATGGTTGTCAGCATCAAGCCGGAGACCAATCAGGTGGCTTTTTTGTCTATTCCGCGGGATTTGTATGTGGATAATCCCAATTTGGGTGCCAAGAGCAAAATCAATGCGGTTTATTCTTACGGTCAACAGAACGGCAAAAATAACGGTATCGGCGGGATGAAAGAGGTGGTGAGTAAAGTGGTTGGACAAGAAATTCATTATGCTATAGTTTTGAATTTCAAAGGTTTTGTCGATCTTATCGATAAATTGGGAGGGATTGAGGTTTCATTGGACAAACCTTTTGAAGAAGCGATGCAGTTTAATGAGGAACGAGTTTGTGATTCTTATGTTTTTACCAAGCCGACCGGTAATTTTGAATACAAATATCATACTCGTAAGGACGGCTCCAAATACGTGGCCGCCACCTATAAACTTTGCACTAATCCGAATGTGGAATGTGGAGGAGATTTCAAGCTTCCGGCCGGAGAGCAAACTCTCAGTGGGGAAAAAGCGCTTTGTTATGCCAGGTCTCGGGTAACTTCCAGTGATTTTGACAGAGCCAGACGACAACAAATGATTATCGAAAAAATAATTCAAAAAGCCACCTCGATCGGAGTATTGACCGATTTTGAAAAAATGAACGGTATGGCGGAAATTTTGGGTGATAATTTGAAAACCGATTTGGAGCTTTGGGAGCTGAAAAGACTTTATGAAATGCAACAAAAAATGCAAAGCCCCGAGAAAACTCAGAAAGTTTTGGAAAACTCGACCGAGGGTTTGCTTTATGCTCCCGCCGAAACCAAAGAGGCCGGCTATATCCTGCTTCCGATCGGAGATAATTATGACAGAATCAGTCAAATGTTCAGAGATATTTTTCCCGCCAAGGCGCCGGTGACGGATGAGAATCAGGAATAATTTATTTAGGTTAAACCACAGTAGTTTATGGAGTTGTCGATAATTGTTACCAGTTATAAAAATCCCGATCTTTTAAAACTTTGCATTGATTCCATTTTGAAAAATGTTCAAGGGGTTGAATATGAATTGATTGTTACAGATAGCGCTACCGAAGAAGAAACGGAAATGTTGATGTGGGAGGATTATCCGGAGATAAAATTTTTTTCTTTTCGGGAAAACGTGGGTTTTCAAAAATTGGTCAAGACCGGAATCGAAAACAGCCAAGGGGATTATTTGCTGATTCTTAATGGAGATATTTTGATCAAAGACAACGCGGTTAAAAAGATGCTCACTTATCTCAAAGAAAATCCTCAAATAGGAATGCTGGGACCCAAGTTGTTAAATTTTAACGGTACCTCGCAGGATTCTTGTTTTCGTTTTTATAAACCGGTTACGATCGCTTATCGGCGGACGATTTTAGGCAGACTTTCTTTTGCCAAAAAACATTTGGATTGGTTTTTGATGCGGGATTATGATAAAAAATCTCCCGGAGAAGTCGATTGGCTGATGGGTTCGGCCAATTTGATTCCTCGCCGAGCCCTGGAAAAAGTCGGGCTTCTCGATCCGCGTTTTTTTATGTATATGGAAGATGTGGATTGGTGTCGAAGGTTTTGGGAAGAGGGTTTCAAGGTGGTTTATTTTCCGGGGGCTGAGATGCTCCATTATCACGGCAAAGGTAGCGGAAAAAGCGGTTTTTTCCGATCGATTTTTCTTAATAAATTGACTTGGATTCATATTGCCAGCGGGATAAAATATTTTCTAAAATATTGGAATAAAAAAAATCCTCGCGATTATAAATAATAAAGATAAAGAATTTTTAATATTATGGAAGAAACAAGAAAGGATGTGCCTGAAAAAGGAAAAAAAGAGAAAAGCGTCTTGAATTATTATGTGAAGCTGGTTTTTCTATTTGCGCTTTTGGCTTTGGTTTTTTGGTTCGGGTTTGAAAAAGGCAAAAAGAGCGACGAAAATAAATCTCCGGTAGTTGAAAATCTGCTTGATTTGAAAGGATTAAAAGAATCCGAAAAAATAGACCTGACTCTTTATTGGAATGTTTTTTCCAAGCTCAAAGAAAAATATGTCGATGCAGAAAAATTGACAAATGAGGATTTGCTTTACAGCTCCATCAGGGGGATGCTGTCGGCCACCGATGATCCTTATACGGTTTTTATGGATCCCGAAGAAAACAAGGCTTTTGATGAAGATATCGAGGGGACCTTTGAGGGAATCGGAGCCGAATTGGGTATCAAGCAAGGAATTTTAACAGTGGTTTCTCCGCTTAAAGATTCTCCGGCCGAAAAAGCCGGTTTGCGAGTCGGCGATAAAATTTTAAAAGTAAACGACGAATCGACGGCGGATATGAGTATCGATGATGCGGTTTCAAAGATAAGAGGTA
>JAZHDF010000086.1:0-10541 GCA_036584565.1 Candidatus Moraniibacteriota bacterium | reverse complement strand
TACGAATAATTACACAAACGAAGCATATTATGCATATAATAGAGCTGGGCTGGTTAGAGGGGCTTCGATTGAAAATATCAGTAATGATGCGTTTCAAAATACCGGAATGGTAATAAATAGTAATGTTGATTACGCCTGGAGCGAAGATGTTCTTGGCATCCCGCATGTTGATATATACCAGCTTTTATATGATACAAATCCTGATGATAATATAATCGTTTATGGCTTAAAGGCTACGGATATTCATTATCAAGGCTCTTGGATAAATGGCGTGGATGGAGGAGCTAATATGGCTTTTGTTAATGTGGCAGTTGAGATGCGCGAGCCTGCTTATGCTAATACTGATGGAGCAAAGCCTTTTACGGCCTGGTCCCTGGGTGCTTCATTTAATCATCTTTTAATGTGGCACTCCACATTTCCATATTCGTTTTTTGCTGTTGGAACGGAAAATTTTCAGAATTCATCATTTATAGGTAATTATTATTGGGCATATCGACATGATATAAATTTGGGAGATCCTAATCTAAGTTATTCTGAGCCAGGAAATTCCGGCAACAATGATTTTCTATATAATCATTATGAAAATGTTTATCAGCTCACGCCAACCTGCTTAAATACTAGTGTTATGATAGAAGCTGGTCATCCATGTCCCCATTGGTATGCCAAAATGCCAGACTCTGATGCTGATATTTCAGCTACTTACGGTAACGGAGTATTGCATAGTTCTTATTTAGATAGCGATTTTCTTGAACCTGTGACTGGCTCTGTATTAATTGATCGCATCCCATTTTTTACTGTGCCTACAGATATTTATGGAAATCCCAGAATTGGAAATCCAGATATTGGAGCTGTAGAATATATTTCCAGTGGAGATTTGATTTCTCCTAGTAGTCCGAGTGGTCTGAGTGTTTTATAAAATTCCAAATATAAATTTCAAAAAAATAATTTGATATTGAGGCACTCTTCTTTCCTGTGCTATAATATACTTATTGGTTGACTTTTTTAAAAACAAATAAGAAATAAATGGAAAATGAAGTTTTGATAAAATTAAATGAAGTCGAATTGACTTATAATGACGGAAAACCCAACGCCTTCAAGGCTTTGCAGGGGATAAATCTGGAAATCAAAAAAAATTCTTTTGTAATTATTTTCGGGCCCAGTGGTTGCGGTAAATCCAGTCTGCTTAATGTCATTTCCGGCCTGGAAAAGCCCGATAAGGGGGAAGTTTTTGTTTCCGGCAATGATCTTATCAGGATGAGTCAGAGTGAGCATGTTAAGTTTCACCGAGAGACAATCGGAATGGTTTTTCAATCCTATAATCTTATTACCACCTTGAGCGTTTTGGATAATGTGGCTATTCCTCAAATTTTTGTCTCCAATAATAAAAGCGCGCGTGAAGAAAAAGCTCTTAGTTTATTGGAGAGATTTGGTATTCGTCCGCAAGCCGACAAATTACCCTCCGAGCTGTCCGGCGGTCAGCAACAGAGAATTGGAATTGCTCGGGCGATTATTAACGATCAGCCGATAATGTTGGCCGACGAGCCGGTGGGAAACTTGGATTCCAAATCCGCCAATAATGTGATGCAAATAATGAGCGAGCTCAATAAGGATGAAAACAAGACTATTATTATGGTTTCCCACAATCCGGAAAACATAATTTGGGGAGATCATATCATTTACATGAAAGACGGAAGGATTGTTAAAGAAGATATTAAAAATTCTCTGGGGGAGACTATGAAGATTCGCAAGGATGATGAGGATGAATTTGCCAAGCTGGAGGCGATGTTGAGAAACTTCGAGGGTATGAGTAAAGAGCAGATAAAAGTTTTACTTACCCCGATGAAGTCCGAGATTTTAACTCGGTCGGTAATTGTGGATATGGATGAAAAACAAGTGGAAAATTTGGAGGAGACTATTCGAAGGAGAATTCTTAATACTATCACGCCGGGTGAATTTTTTGAAAGATTGGATAAATCCGACGCGGATGGGGGAATCGATATGGACATTCGAACGGCTCATCGAGTTGCTAAAAAGGTTGAGGATGTTATCGCTTTGGCCCATGTGGTAAATGATAAATATTTGGAAGATGATGAATATAAATCGAATGCGGTTTTAAAATATCTTCTGACTCAAGATAATATCAAAGTGGTCCCCAATCAAGTCGAAAAACTTAAAGAATTGATAATCAATAGAATTACTATGCGCATCGATCGCTCCGTTTTTCGGGATTTATTGGATAAGTCTATTGCTGAAAACGGAGCCGGCTTTAATCGCAAGACCGCCAAAAAAATCGCCAAAACTTTGGATATGATTTTGATGATCGGTTACGGGTCTTAAATTTTTTAAAAATTGCCTATGCTACCAATCGACACAATTAGAATTTCAGCCCGTTCTTTTAAGAATAATCGCTTGCGAACATTCTTGACCATTATGGGTATCAGCGTCGGAATAGCTTCGATTTTCTTTTTGGTTTCTTTGGGTTATGGATTTCAAAAAGTGGTTTTGGAGAGGATCGCCACCAGTGATTCTTTACTGTCTTTGGATGTTTATCCCGAAATCGGTCAAGATGGCAAGGCTAATGTGATTTTGAGCGGTAATTTGGGAGAAATTGAAAAAGTTGACGGAGTGGATAAGACCGCCCCAATAATAACTCAGAAATTCAAAATTCACAGTGGCAATTATACTACTGATGCTAAGGTTAATATTACCGATATCGATTTTTTTCGCTTGGAGGGTGTCGTGGTACAGGATGGAGAATTGATGAAATCGGAGAGCAAAAACGAGGCAGTGGTGACTACGGCTGTTTTGGATTTATTACATATCGATAGTGCCAAATTTGAAAAGGCCGAGATAATAATTGATATTTCGACCTTAAGCGAAGAAGAGCGAGAGAATGTTAGAGATGAAAAAACGACCGAGAAAAAATACAAGATAGTCGGCTTGATAAATGATAAGTCAAAAGCCAATATTTATATTTCCAATGATTCGGTCGCCGATTTGGGCTTTGGTTATTATAATCGGATAAAAATAAAAGTTGATTCCGAGGGTCAAATCGATCCGGTCAGGCGAACTTTGATGGAGAAAGGTTATATGGTTTCGGCTATTTCCGATACGGTCGATCAGACTCGCAAAATATTTAAAGTGATTCAAATCGTCTTACTTTCTTTCGGTATGTTGGCCTTGGTGGTTAGCGCCATCGGAATGTTTAATACGATGACTATTTCTTTGTTGGAAAGAACTCAGGAAATTGCTATAATGAAATCGCTGGGAGCTTCGGCGCTGGATATTTGGAGTATGTTTTTGACCGAGTCTCTTTTAATCGGTTTTTTCGGCGGAACATTGGGGATTGGAATCGGCTTTGCCGGAACGGAGGCGATTAATCTATTATTAAATTTTGTAGCCAAGAATTTCGGCGGAGTGAGTGTCGATCTTTTTTATATGCCACTTTGGTTTATTTTGTTTATCGTGATATTTTCCACGGTGGTGGGCTTGGTCACCGGTTTTTATCCGGCCAAGAGAGCGGCGGCTCTTAATACTTTGGAAGCTTTGAGGTATAAATAGGATAGTTAAAAGTGCAAAGTGCAAAGTTAAAAGTTGTAATCGGAAGCATGAAATAATATTTTTTAAAAATAATTCTTTAATTTGCTAACTGGATAACTAAAAAATAATGAAATTCAATAAAAAAACATTCGAAGTTATTATTTTCGCTCGAGCCGGTCAAGGAGGCAAGAGCTTGGCGGAGTCTTTGGCGCAAGCGGCGGTAAGCGAGGGTAAATATGTGCAGGCTTTTTCGGTTTACGGACCGCAACGAAGCGGGGCGCCGACCAAAGCCTTTGTCAAAATTTCCGACGAGCCGATCAGAAATCATGAACCGATAATCGATCCGGATGTGGTGGTGGTTATGGATGATGTCTTGATAAAAACCGAAGATGTCGGCAAAAATATTACCGAAAACGAATCAGTTATCATCAATACCAAAAAGACGGAAGAAGAAATACGTAAAAAAATTAAAAATTTTCGAGGGAATATAAAATCGGTGGATGCCAACAATATCGCTTTGGATACAATCGGGGCGATTCAACCTAACGGGGTGATTTTGGGTAAGTTGATCGCGGTGACGGAAATCGTCAAATTAGAAAGTGTCAAAGAGCAGTTTAAAAAAATATTCGAGAAAAAAATAGGCGAGGAATTGACAAAGAAGAACATTCTGGCGATTGAAAGGGGATACGACTCTCTTTAATTAAGAATTGAAAATTAAAAATGAAAAATTGTGAGAATTGTTTAAATTTTTAAGAAACAAATTTTAAATTTAAAATTAAGTTTGAATGTTTTAATAACAAAAGATTGAGTAAATAAATGATAATTGATTTAAAAGGAATTCGTAAATTCGTATAATTTGTAATTTGTAGAAATATGGAAAAAGGAGCAATAATAAAACATGATATCAAAAAAGCGGCCGATACCGGCAGTTGGCGGAATTTTGCGCCGGAAGTGGATGCGGAAAAATGCATCGGTTGCGGTAACTGTGTCAAATACTGTCCGGACGGATGTATTCTTTTAAAAAACAGAGAAGACGGTAAACCGACCAAATTGGCGGAAATCGATTTGGAATTTTGCAAAGGTTGCGGAGTGTGCGCCCAAGTTTGTCCGGTGAAAGCAATCAAGATGAAATAATCAAGTAAGGCTTGATTATTTTATAAAGAAACAAATAACAAGCAACAAAAAACAAATAAATTTCAAATTATAAAACCCAATAATTAAAGGTTTGGTTATTCGAAAATTGATATTTTGAATTTATTTGGAAATTGTTTTTTGTATCTTGGAAATTAAGATGTCTTAATTTAAATTTACAATAACTTTTAACTATTTGAAATTTTCTATGATAAAAAAAAGTAAAACAAAATATAGGGTAGCTTTGACTGGCGGAGCCGCCTCGGCCGAAGCGTTGCGTCAAATTAATCCTATGGTGATGCCGGTTTATCCGATTACTCCGCAGACTCCGATTATCGAAACTTTTGCCAAAATTTGCGCCGACGGAAAAGCGGATACCGAAATTATCACCGTAGAATCGGAGCATAGCGCCATCTCGGCGGCGGTCGGTTCGCAAGCGGCTGGAGTAAGAAGTGTGACGGCAACCAGCTCGCAGGGTTTGGCGTTGATGAATGAAATTTTATACATCGCCAGCGGAATGAGGCTACCGATTGTGATGCTGATTTCCGCCCGAGCCTTGAGCGCTCCTTTGAGTATTCATGGCGATCATAGCGATGTGATGGGGGCTCGGGATACCGGCTGGATTCAACTTTTTTCCGATTCGGTGCAAGAAGTTTATGATAACACAATCATCGGAACCAAATTGGCGGAAAAATCGGAATTGCCGATTATGGTGATAATGGACGGTTTTATTACTTCGCACAATGTGGAAAATCTGGAATTGTTGGAGGATGAGGCGGTTAGGGATTTTGTCGGCGAATATAAAAATGAAAACGCTCTTTTAAATATAGATAATCCGGTGACTTATGGTCCGGTTTCTTTGGCTAATTCTCACTTTGATTTTAAATTGGATCAAGAAATAGCCATGGGAAAGGTTGAAAAAAATTGCCAAGAAGTGATGAAAAATTTCACAAAAATATCCGGTCGAGAATATGAGGCAATTGAAACATATAAAACAGATGACGCGGAAAACGTGATTGTCGCAATGGGTTCGGTGGCGGGGAGCGTTAAGGATGTGGTGGATGAAATGAGGGAGAGCGACAAAAAAGTCGGACTTTTGAAAATTAAACTTTTTCGACCTTTTCCCTATGAATCGGTGGCCAAGATCTTAAGCAAGGTCAAAAATATTGCCGTTATGGATCGCGCTCTTTCTTTTGGCGCCAAGCCGGCTTTGTATTCCGATGTGGCCAATGCTGTTTTTCAGGAAGGTTTGAATATAAATATGAGCAGTTATGTTTACGGCTTGGGCGGAAGAGATATTTTTAGGAAAGATATTGAAAAAATTTTTGATGATTTGGTGGCAGGGGATTTTAGTAAAGAGGTAAGGTATATAAAATAGAAAAAAGTCATCTGTCATAGGGTCAAAAGTTATTGGAAATAATTTCAAATTTATAATTCCAAATGCCAAATAAATTCCAAATAACTAAATGATAAAAATGTAAAAAATTTAATCAAAGAGTTGATATGAATTTAAAATATTTAAAAATTATAAAATTAAAAATTGATTCGATCCGCCAGCTGGCGGACATAAAATTAAAAAAATGAACGAACAACTAACTAAAAGTTATTCTCCCGGCGGAGATACTTGCGCCGGATGCGGGATGCCGGTAATTGTCAGAAATGTGCTTGATGTGGCCGAGGATCCGGTAGTGGTGATCAATGCCACCGGATGTTTGGAAGTTACTTCTACCATCTATCCTTATACCGCCTGGAAAGTACCCTATATTCACAATGCCTTTGAAAACGCGGCCGCGACGGCGGCCGGAGTGGAGACGGCTTATCAGGCACTGAAAAAAAGAGGTTTGACTGATAAAAAGATAAAATTTATTGTTTTTGGCGGAGACGGAGGAACTTTTGATATCGGGCTACAAGCTCTTTCGGGAATGCTGGAGCGGAATCATGATGTTTTGTATGTCGCTTATGATAATGAAGGTTATATGAATACCGGTGGCCAAAGATCGGGAGCGACTCCGATCGGCGCCAATATGGAGACCACTCCGGCCGGCAAAAAATCTTATGGCAACAGAAATTTTAGAAAAAATATGATGCAGATTGTGGCCGGGCACGGAGTGAAATATTTGGCTCAAGCCAATGTGGCCTACGTAGAAGATTTGCGAATGAAAGCCAAAAAAGCCTTGGCCACGGAAGGTTCTTCTTTTCTTTTGGTTTTTCAGCCCTGTACCAATGTTTGGAAATTTCCTACCTCCGATTATGTCAAAGTGGCCAAACTGGCCACCGAAACAAACTATTGGCCCTTATATGAGATTGAGAATGAAGAATATAAGTTGAACCTAAAAAACGATAATCCCAAACCGATAGCAGAATATTTAAAAACCCAAAAAAGATTTAAACATTTATTTACTCCAGGCAATGAAGAGATTTTAAAGAATATTCAGGAAAGAGTAAGTAGTGAGTGGGAGAAACTATTGAAAAAAGTGGGGCAATAATCAATATCAGAATATAGAATATTTTCACCAAGTCATCCGTCAACTGTCATTGCGAGAGATTATGTACTCATAATTTCGTGGCAATCTCAAGTAAAATATCTTACAGTATAAATAATACACACGGTCATCTATGCCGGAGCGGACTTGCGGTCTGGTTCGCGTGGTTAAAGAAAAAAAACAGACCGGACTATAGACGGAAATTAGCAACCGGTCATCAGTCAACTATCATTAAGGAAATACCAATCCGCTTGTCATTGCGAGGAGGTACTCCGACGTGGCAATCTCGTCCGAGACCGCCACGCAATTTTCCGGGGAAAATCTTGTCATTAAGTCACCAGTCATCTGTCATTGCGAGAAATTATGTACTCATAATTTCGTGGCAATCTCAAGTAAAATATCTTACAGTATAAATAATACACACAGTCATCTATGCCGGAGCGGACTTGCGGTCTGGTTCGCGTAGTTAAAGAGAAAAGAACAGACCGGGCTACAAGTCCGCTCCAGCAAGATTTAGTAATCGGGAAAGATTTAGGATTTTAAAAAAATATTTAATATCCAATAAATATTCAATGACTAATGATTTAATCTTCGATTGGCTGTTAATTATTTCGGTATTGAATGAGAATTGAGTATTGATGATTAAATATTGCAATGAGCCGAGAATGAGATTTGAACTCACGACCTACACGTGGAGTTTATCCGCCTTTGGCGGAAGTGCGTCGCCCCGCCTGCCATCGCCTGAGCCTACAATCGGACTTGAACCGATAACCTACGGTTTACGATACCGTTGCTCTACCAATTGAGCTATGTAGGCTTAGGTAATGGCGGGCAGGTCTACCAGCTGCCTCAGTCATTCGACGGGGCACCTTATCGGATGATAAGGTGAGCTATCTCGGCAAATTATTTGTACCAAAACAAATATTATTGTAATATATAATTAGATAAATTTCAAATAATTATTAAACCGCCCTTGGGCGAAAAAACAATGTTCGAAACAATATCTATTTTAGCGGTGATGGTTTTGTTTGTCTCGATTAAACAGATAAACCAATACCAGCGAGGAGTTAAATTTACTATCGGAAAATATTCCGGCATTATGGAGCCGGGTTGGAGATTGGTAATTCCGGTTTTTCAAAGTTATCAAAGAGTTGATATGCGTATTAAGGCGGTGGACGTGCCGGATCAAGAAGCGATTACCAAAGACAATATTTCAGTTAAGGTTAATGCGGTGATTTATTACAAGGTCAAGGATGCCAACAAAGCGATTATCGAAGTGGAAAATTTTTTTTATGCGGTTAGCCAGTTGGCGCAAACCACGATGCGAAACGTGGTGGGTGAAGTGAATTTGGACGAGCTTCTTTCCAATCGAGATACGATTGCCGAAAAAATTAGATTAATTGTGGATAAGGCCACCGATGCTTGGGGAATTGAAGTCCAATCAGTTGAATTGAAAGACGTCAATTTGCCCGAAGAGATGAAACGCGTGATCGGCAAGCAAGCCGAAGCGGAAAGGGAAAAAAGATCGGTTATTATCAAAGCGGAGGGAGAAGTTATCGCCGCCGAAAATCTTTCCAAGGCAGCCACTATACTTTCCGGTTCGGACGGAGCTTTGCATCTGCGAACTCTTAATACTCTCAATGACTTAAGTTCCGACCAATCCAATACGGTTATCTTTGCTATTCCGATTGAAGTTTTACGCGCTTTGGAAAACTTGGGCAAAAGAAACTAAGAAAGTGTAAGATATGAAAACAACCTCGCTGGGAGGTTGTTTTTTTGCTGACAATTGACTGATGACTTAATGACAAGATTTTTCCCGGAAAATTGCGCGACAGTCTCGGACGAGATTGCCGCGTCGGAGTACCTCCTCGCAATGACAAGCGGATTGGTGTTTCCTTAATGACATTTGATTGATGACTTGATGACAAGATTTTATCTGATTGCCAATTGACTAATGACTTAATGACAATATTTTCCCTGATTACCGATTACTGATTTACTGATGACTCGATGACAATATTTCATGCCAAATTACTAATATGCTTCCCGGCCACCGCACCGGTAGTCCAACAGAGTTGCAGCGAAAATCCTCCGCTGGGTCGGGTGATATGAAGGAGGTCTCCCAGGATATAAAGGTTGGGATAAATTTTGGAAGTCATATTGTTAAAATCTATCTCTCGGAGCGCGATTCCGCCGTCGGCCGCGATCGCTTCGGCAAATCCCAGGGTTCCGGTTATCGGGAAAGTTAGATTTTTCAGCTTCTTGACCAAATTCTTTCTTTCTTCTTTGGTAATAGCGTTGATTGTTTTATCGCTTAGATTCAAGTCCGACAAGGTCAATATTTCCAAGCCGATGTTTTTAAAAATCAACTCCGGCAGCGCATTTTTTAATTTGCTATTTTTGTTTTTCTCAAATATTTTTAGGATTTTTTTGTCCAGCTCGTTTTCGGGAGTGTCGGGAAAAAGATCAATTGAGGCGGTGACCGGACCGGCGGATAAAAGTTTTTTTACTTCGCGGGCGCTATTTAAGATCAAAGGTCCGGAAACGCCGAAATGAGTGAAGAGAATTTTGCCGGTTTTTTTGAGCTTGACTTTATTGTCTTGGATAAAGCTGATTTGCATAAAAGACCAATCCAAGCCGGATAAATTATGCACCCATTGGGCATCGGTGGTAAGCGGGACGATGTCCGGTTCGGATTTATCGATGGTATGGCCGAGTTTTTTGAGAAACTTAAAGCCGTCTCCGGTGGAACCGGTTTGCGGAGCGGCCAATCCGCCGGTGGCCAAGACAAAATTATTGGCGGAGATTTTTTCTCCGGTTGAAAGGGTGACCGATTTGATTTGATTATCTTTTTTATCCATGGCGATTACCGCGGTATTGTTTCTGATAGTGACGTTATTATTTTTCATAAATAATTTGAGCTTGTCGATGACATCTTGGGCGGATTGGGTTTTGGGAAAGGCTCTTTTGCGAGTTTCGACAACCAGGGGTAAACCGATATTTTCAAAAAAATCAAAAGTATCTTGAACATTAAATTTGGAGAAAGGGGAATAGAGGAATTTTTTTCCCGCTCCGAAATTGTCCAAAAGCGTTTCTAATTCAAATTCGGCATTGGCAATATTGCAACGGCCTCCGCCGGTCAGTTTTAATTTTTCTCCCAGGAGATAGTTTTTTTCTACCAGTAAAACTTTTTTGCCGCTCAAACCGGCAAAACCGGCGCAAATCATTCCGGATGGACCGCCGCCGATTACCACCGTGTCAAATTTTTTTTGAGTTTCTTGAGTCATTATTTTTTGGGTTATAAATTCATTAAGGTTAAATTTACAAAAGGGCCGCACAGTCAGCGCCAGGGGATCGGGAACGTGGACAATGTCCATGTCTGGAGCG
>JAZHDF010000085.1:0-10778 GCA_036584565.1 Candidatus Moraniibacteriota bacterium | reverse complement strand
CGTTGTTTAGCATCATATGGCTATTATATCATAGCTTCTGATGGTCTAGAGCCTATTTTAATAGCCCCTTGATGCAAGCCAGACAAACTCCTATAAATACTTCAGAATTCTCACGCTTATATAAAATTTGTTTAAGTCTAAATATATGCTCCATCGTAAATTCGTTTAAATCTATGTCTCCCACATCTCGAACAAAGCATTTAAGTCTAGACCGATAACTAACAATCGAACGCTGAGAAAAGCGTCTTTCTACTTGTAGCCACATTAAATATTCTTCACTGAGATTTTTTATTGTTTGTTTTTCCATATATATTATTTTTAATGTACTAACACATTAGATTCGTGGCACAAAAAGTCAAGGAAAGTCACCCACTTCAAAAATACATAAAAACACTCCCTGGAAACGAATCATTTCCCAACAAAAAATAAAAAAACACCCCTGCCCGCATTGCTACGCATAAGCGTTGCAGGCAGGCATCCATGGAGTGTCCTATTTCTGTAATTATGTAAGTATAAAAGTTCACAAACTTTTGCGGTTCCCCAAGCTAATGTTTTTATTATAGCTCGATGCGTAAGCTGTACAAAACTTACGACTACAGACTTATTCGGTCGTTCGAAAACGACTGAAATAATTCGGCTCTGTTTAACCTAGCTGTTTCTCCAATAAATCGGAGATCGACCAGCGGATAAAATCCACATTCCGCAGTATTTGATTAGGAAACCAAACACCTTGATGCGCAATGCTCTCGAATTTTATCAATATCTCCCTAGAAAGGAGGTGATCCATCCACAGCTTCCGCTACGGATGCCTTGTTACGACTTCGTCCCTATCACCAGCCCCACCGTTGTCCCTGCTTTGATACAGGACCTTCGGGTGTTGCCGGCTCTCTTGACGTGACGGGCGGTGAGTACAAGATCCGGGAACGTATTCACCGGGACATGGCTGATTCCCGATTACTAGTGATTCCGGCTTCATGGAGTCGAGTTGCAGACTCCAATCCGAACTGGGACCGGCTTTTTGGGATTGGCTCCATCTCGCGATTTCGCAACCCTCTGTACCGGCCATTGTAGCACGTGTGTCGCCCAGGGCGTCAAAGGGCCATGCTGATCTGACGTCATCCCCTCCTTCCTCCCAGACTTTTGTTCGCTAGCGAACAAAAGAAATCTCAAGAAACAAGAAACAAATTACAAACGAACTTCAAATTACAATTATCAAAATTCAAACTGTTTTAAATTTTGTAAATTGGTCATTGGAAATTATTTGGAAATTGGAAATTGATTATTGGTCATTCTTTTGAGCTAGTGCTCAAAAGTCTGGGCAGTTTCGCGTGACATATATAACACACGACAGGGGTTGCGCTCGTTACCCCACTTAAGGGAACACCTTACGGCACGAGCTGACGACGACCATGCAGCGCCTGCTTAGCGTTCTCGAAGACGTTTCTATCTCTAGAAACCACAGCTAAGTTTCAAGCCCTGGTGAGGTGCCTCGCTTATCATCGAATTAAACCACATGCTCCACCACTTGTGCGGATCCCCGTCTATTCCTTTGAGTTTTAAGCTTGCGCTCGTACTTCCCAGGCGGCATACTTAACGCGTTAGCTACGACACTAGGAGGGTCGATACTCCTAACATCTAGTATGCAACGTTTACGGCGTGGACTACGGGGGTATCTAATCCCCTTCGCTCCCCACGCTTTCGCATCTCAGCGTCAGAAAAGTGCCAACCAAATGCCTTCGCATTGGGTGTTCCTCATGATATCAACGCATTTCACTACTACACCATGAATTCCATTGGTCTCTCACTCTCTCCAGATATACCGTTTCAAATGCAGTTTCCGAGTTAGGCTCGGAGATTTGACATCTGACTAGTATATCCGCCTACATGCGCTTTACGCCCAATAAATCCGGATAACGCTTGGGGTCTCTGTATTACCGCTACTGCTGGCACAGAGTTAGTAACCCCTTATTCATTGAGTAAGCTCAATAATTGTTCCTCAATAAAAACAGTTTACAACCCTAGGGCCTTCATCCTGTACGCGGCGTCGCTCCATCAGACTTTCGTCCATTGTGGAATATTCTCGACTGCAGCCTCCCGTAGGAGTTTGGACAGTGTCTCAGTTCCAATGTTGGGGGTCATGCTCTCACACCCCCTACCCGTCATAGCCTTGGTGAGCTATTACCTCACCAACAAGCTGATAGGACGCAGGCTTATCCCAAAGCGATAAATCTTTACTCCGTAGAGCACATCGTGTATTATTCCGGATTTCTCCGGATTATTCACGACTTTGGGGAAAATTCCTACGCGTTACTAACCCGTTTGCCATGGGCCTAAACCCATTCGACTTGCATGCCTTATCCACGCCGCCAGCGTTCATCCTGAGCCAGGATCAAACTCTCAATAAAAATGAGTTTACGAATTTTTATTGAGCCCTGTCAAATGACGGGGCAAAAAATTCACTCATCTATTAAGTTCTCTGTTATAAAACAGATATATAAAAAGATTTTTAAATCCTCTTAAAAGCTCTTTATGAACATTAGCTCTTGTTTTAAAAAACAAGAAAAAATAGGGAACCACAAAAAATTGTGATCATTTGAATAATAAATTCATTCGAAAGAAATTTATTATTCTATTTCTTATACTACATAATTATCTATTCTATTCAGTTGTCAAAGTTCAAATTGCTTGCCAAAGACAAACAAAAACGCATTTCCGAAACCGAATAAACTTCAGAAACGCATATTTATTCACCCGTATTTTTAAGTAAGAATAATCGCTTTTCTTAATTGCTTATCCATACTAGCAAGATATTTTTTTCTTGTCAAGTATTTTAAGCAAACCCAAAAATAATCCTCTTGTGGGTCCTTATTTTACCTATTTTTTATAATAAAATTCCTAAATTTTCAGGTATTTTCTGATAGAAATCAAACTACTTAAAACCCCAATCATCAAACCGGAAATCAAAACTATTCCTCCGACCTTCCAAATATTATTTATATAGAAACCAACCATCTCCTCTTTCGGAATGATGCCGCCCGCTAACGGAATTCCTCCGTAAGTAATCGCCGCGATAAAAACCATCGCTATCAAAGCGCTCAAAAATCCGTAAATCATCCCCTCCACAATTGTCGGGATTTTTATATACAGATTGGAAGCTCCGACCAAACGCATAATATCAAATTCTTTTTTCCTGGCATACAGACTCATACGAATAGTGCTAAAAGTCACCAAAACGGAAATTAAAATAAATATTCCACCCAAGCCCAAACCGATTTTTTCCATAGTATTAATAATCCTGCCCAACTTCTCAATTACCGTTTTATTTCTCCCGTAATTTATCCGATCCACTTCCTGTTCGAAATTTTTTTCCACGTACTGGGAAAGTTCCTCATAGTAAACTTGGTCTTTAGCGGTTAGTACCAAAGAAGAAAACAAGGGATTCTCACCAATCTCCTTTAGCGCTTCCGAGATTACCTCGTCTCCGTCATTTTCTTTGGAAAATTTTTCCAAAGCGGTCTCCTTGTCGATATACTGAACCGAAGCGATTTCCGGCCTTTGCTCAATATTGGTTTTGATTTCCAAAATCCGCGCCTCCTCGACACTGTTTTTGAAATAAACACTGATATTAACATTTTGCTCTATCCGTTTTAATAATTCTCCGGCACTCAAACCGACAAACAAAGTGCTTCCGATAACAAAGAGCGACAAAGACAAAACCAAGACCGTGGCCACCGTCAGCCAAGCATTGCGTTTAAAACTTGTCCAGCCCTCCGCAATCACCCTTTTTAACTTTAAAAATTTCATATTTGTTTTATTTTAGATCAAGTATTTACCCGGGTTTTGATCGCTAACCACTTTCCCGCCTTCGAGAGTAACCACTCTCTTCTGAGCCATATTGACAATATCGTTATCATGAGTAGCCAAGACTACCGTGGTTCCCATATGACTGTTAATCTTCAATAATAATTTCATAATCTCCAAACTGGAGGCGGGGTCCAAATTACCAGTCGGCTCGTCGGCAATAATAACATCCGGCCGATTGACCAAAGCTCTGGCCAAAGAAACTCTTTGTTGTTCTCCTCCGCTCAATTGATTGGGATATTTGTTGCTTTTTTCAAATAGACCGAAAACCGACAGTATTTTGGGTACTTCTTTTTCTATTTCCGCCTTAGTCCTACCGATTACTTCCGCCGCATAGGCCACATTTTCAAAAACCGTTTTGTGCGATAATAACTTAAAATCCTGAAAAACAGTCCCGAAATTCCTCCGATAAAAAGGCAACAATTTTTTCCTAATCTCATCGGTTGATCTCTTGCCATAATAAACCTTACCCTCATCCGGAAATTCCTCGGCATAAATCATTTTAACCAAAGTGGTCTTACCCGCTCCGCTTTTGCCCACCACGGAAACAAATTCTCCCGATTGGATAACCAAATTTACTCCGCGCAAGGCGGAAAACTTGTTTTGATAACTTTTTTTGACATTTTCAAACTTTATAATCGGCATAACCGTATAGAAAGAATTTTAATATTTATTTTTATCTCTCAAGACACAACCTGTACTCAGTACACTATACCACAAGAAAACCAAATTTCAAAATCGAGATTTCTTGCAAAGTAATATTTATTTACGGCCGTAAATAAATATTACCTTTTTAAATATAAATATTAAAGAATTCGAACTTTTAAAAAAGCGCTTATTCGAGTACATACCCTAAAAATTATTTTAATTTTTCCAAATAACTCTCCAAAATTACTCGAGCCGATTCGGCATCATCGAATTTTCCGACTCTTTTCAACCCTCTTTCGATCAAATTTCTATGCGCTATTTGGGTGCTAAACATTTCGTTTTGATAAACTATCTTTATTTTTTTATCAATTTTATTTTTTAATTCCGCGCCCATTTTTTCTCCGGGATAAACCGTCTCTCGACGATTGATGTAAGACGGGATACCGATTACCACCGTGCCGACATTTTCTCTTTCAATTATTTCCGCAATCTCCCGAATTTTATCTTTGCGATCATTTTTCAAAGTGTCATAAGCAAAAGCCATTTTGGTCTCACCGTCCGCCAAAGCCAGACCGACTTTGGCACTCCCCCAATCAATTCCAAGATAATTTTTCATTTCTTCAATCATTAATTTTTAATAATTCAATATACTAGAATATTGAATTATTTTAATATTTTAAGATTAAACTTAGTCAAGTTGCTTTTAACTCTTTATTTTTAAAATTACCGCATTTAAAAAAATTATTCGGTTTCTGTTAATATTTCCACCCCTTTATCCGTTATCAAAACCGTATTTTCCCAATGCGCGCTCAGAGAACCGTCAAGCGTTTCAAAAACCCAGCCGTCAGCACCGATTCGGGTTTCAAAACTGCCCGCATTAATCATCGGCTCCAAGGCCAAAGTCATGCCCGGCGCCAGTTTAAATTTACAAACTCCTCGCTCATAATAATTGGGGATTTGGGGAAATTCATGCAACTTTTTGCCGATGCCGTGCCCCACTAAATTGCGCACCACCGAAAAGCCTTCCTTCTCTGCATATTTTTGCACCGCTTTACAATAACGATTTAATTTCTTACCCGGTTGCAACTCTCCGATTCCCCGATAAAAAGATTCCCGAACCGCCTCGATTATTTTTTGTTTTTCTTTACTTATTTTCCCCACCGCAAAAGTCCGTGCCATATCAGAGTGCATTCCCTTATATTTCATTCCAATATCCACTTTAAAAATATCACCGTCCCTCAAAACGATTTCTCGATTCGGAATTCCATGCACGATTTCATTGTTTATTGAAGCGCAAATTGAAGCCGGAAAAGGTTTCTTGCCCCCACCGTAGCCCTTAAAAGACGGGGTGCCTCCGGCTTTTAAAATTAATTTTTCCGCCAAAGCGTCTATTTCCCAGGTGCTTTTTCCGGGTAGAATATTTTTTTCCAATTCGTTCATAACCCCGGCCAACCTCTTGCCGCCTTCTCGCATAATCTCAATCTCCTCTTCGGTTTTAATATTAATCATATATTTCAATTTATTTTGCCACCTCAGACACTATTAAATCTAAAGATTAAATTTCAAACATTTGACTTTTTAAAGTTTTAAAAATTGAATCATTATAAATTGATTTAAAATTTGAAATTTAAAATTTAAAATTGCAACTAAAATCCCTCATAATCCCGCATCACCAGTTGTCCCTCGATCTGTTTAACCATTTCAATCACCACCGAAACCACGATTAGAATACTGGTTCCGCCGATACTCAAAGCGGTTAAACCGGTTACACCCTGCACAATCAAGGGCAAAACGGCAATTAGTCCCAAGAAAATCGAACCAGAAAGGGTAATTCTATTAATAATCCGACTCAAGAAATCGGCTGTCGCGTTGCCCGGTCTCACTCCCGGCACATAACCGCCCTGTCGCTGCAGATTTTCCGAAATTTTATTCGGATCAAAAACCACTGCGGTATAAAAGTAAGTAAACAAAACAACCATTAAGAAATAAGCTGCTCCGTAAAACCATTGATTTTGAAAAAGTTCGCTGACAAATCGAGCCACATTGGCCACAGTCTCTTTATCCGAATTGACAAAAAAATTAGCCACCAAGCCCGGGAAAAGCATAATTGAAATGGCAAAAATTATTGGGATCACTCCGGCTTGATTGACTTTGAGCGGCAAATGAGTAGAGGTACCGCCGAAAGTTTTGCTTCCGCGAATTCGCTTGGCATAAGAAATGGGAATATTTCTTTGACCCTCGTTAACCATAACCACTCCCGCAATGGTAATTAAACCTACCGCCAAAAATAAAACATAACCCATAAAATCGGTGGAATCGAAAGTACTGACCATTTGAGAAAAAGCCCCCGGCAATCCGGCCACGATTCCGGCAAAAATTATCAAAGAAACTCCGTTGCCGATTCCTTTCTCGGTGATTAATTCACCCAACCACATCAAAAAGATGGTTCCCGCAATCGCCACAAACATAATTGTTATCATATCGTAAATATGCAATTCTTTCATTACTCCCTGACTCTTTAATAAATTTATCATCGCAAAAGTTTGCAAGCCGGCCAAAGGCACGGTAATCCAACGCGTCCACATATTAAATTTTTGTCGCCCGGCTTCCCCTTCTTCTTTTTGCAATTTTTCCAAGCGAGGAAAAATCATCGTCATTAACTGCATGATAATCGAGGAAGTAATGTAGGGACCGACTCCCAAAAGAACGATTGAAACGTTTGAAAGACCACTGCCGGAAAAAGCGTTCAACATTCCAAAAAGCTGATTGCTATCGAAAAATTCCTTTAATTTCGCAGCATCCACCCCCGGCAAAGGGATATTGGCTGCCAAACGAAAAACCACCAAAAGCGCCAAAATAAAGAGTATTTTGTTTCGCAGTTCTTTTACTTTAAAAATTCTGACAATTTTTTCCAACATATTTTTATATTTATTATCGGATTTGATAAAAAATTTAAATTAATAATTTTATTTACTATAATGCATAGTATCCTTATTTTAAGACTTTTTCAAGAGGGACTTGAGAAATATGCAATATTCAATACTCAATACTCAATAAAGTTGTAAATTTGAAAATTAATTTAAGTCAACAATCATCCGAAATAATTCATCCTAAAATATTATGCACTATGTAGTATAGATTCTTAAAATAATTTTAAAAATCTGTCATTGCGAGATAATCCGAAGCTGTTTTGTTTCATAACACTGAGATTGCCGCGTCGGAGTACCTCCTCGCAATGACAAGAGGGTTTATTTTTTAAAACATTAAAAATTCATTTGTCATTGGAAATTTGAAATTCATTTTTAATTATTCATTCTTAACTCTTAATTAATTCTCCTCTTTATAAACTTCCCTTATTTCTTCTCTTTTTTGTTGATAAAAAATAAAACCAAAAGAGGAGCCAGCATCCAAAAAATTCTCATAATTTCCGAAGCAAACACAAAATAAATATCTTGAGAAATAAATTTTAAAACGGCTTCCCGATTCCAAAAAGAAATAAACACGCTAAAAATCAGCCCCGCCTCAAAGAAACTCATCACAAACAACCGCCAAAAAAAACTTCCCCCGCTCCCGGAAATATGAATGTCGAAAAGATGGCTGTCTATCATGGTTAAAACAACGACCGCCCCCGCAAAAAAGAACAAAGCCGCCAGAGAATACGGGGTAAAAATTTCTCCCGGCATCACGGTCAAAATAGCGATAGCGATATAAACGTTGATCAAGACATTAATCAATCTAAAACGTCCGACCAGCATCCCGAAAGCGATACTCACCGCCAAGAAAAAAATCAAAAAAGAAATATCGCCGGACAAATTTTCCGACAAACCAAAACTGGCAAAAAAACCTTTTAAAGCAAACATTGGATTGAGTTAAATTATTTTAGCAATCGGGATTGGCTAAATTTAAAATTATCGAATTTTTCATAATCAAATTTATAAAACCCGGTCTTGTCTTAATTTTACCAAATCTAAAGAAATTTTGAAATGACCAAAAAGAATTTAAAAGATTTTTTAACCCCTATTTTTGACTTTGATTTCCCGCTGATAAAGATTCAAAGTTTTTTTACCGATTCCCTCCCAATTATATTTGTTTTTTATCTCCTTTTTGGCAGTGGCTGTTTTTTGCGCCAAGACATCAACCCCGCAAACGAATATTTTTTTTAATTTTTCTTTAAGATCCGAAACATCATTGGTTTTAAAAATAAAACCCATATCCTTTATTACATCCGCATTTTCTTTTATATCACTCGCCAAAACCGGCACGCCGTAAGCCATCGCTTCCAATAAAGTGATAGACAAACCTTCGGCTTCCGAAGGCTGGACAAAAACATACGCCCCGGCAAAAACACTCCTCAGTTCCAAGCCTTCCAAATTACCGGTAAAAATTATTTTCTCATTTTCGGAAAAAGCGTCTTTTAACTCCTTAACATAATCATCGGTATAAAATCCGTCTCCGACAATCGCCAGCTTGAAATCCGAAGGAATTTCCCCTTCCTTTCTCAATTGAGTAAAAGCCTCCGCCAAAATATGAGCGCCTTTGTGCCTGATCAATCTCCCTACAAAGACCGCATATTTTTGAGGTTCCAAATTCCATCTTTGCAAAATTTTAAAATCAAAATCATCTTTTATTCGCGTACCGTTGTAAATAAGCTTGGGCTTGATGGAATACTTTTTCCTGGAATATTTATTCAGAGAATCACTCACTACAATTGTCCGATCGGGAAGACGACAACAACTCCACTCCCCGAAACGCAAAGCCAACCTGGCCAATAAACCCCACTTTTTATGATAATAATCCTGACAATGAAACGTCGAGATAATTAAAGTTTTTCTTTTCAAAATTTTCAAAAAACCGATCAACATCGAAGGACCGATAGCTTGAAAGTGAATTACATCGTAATCCGATTTCAAAGCGTGCAAAGAAGCTAAAAGGGTATGACTGATCGCATCCAGATTTTTGGTCCCGATACTGGGAAGATGAATCAAATTTATCCCTTTATAATCGTTTAAGTCCTTGGGAGTATAATTATTCCTCGCATAAACAAAGACCTGGTGTCCTCTTTTAACCATCTCACTAGCCAATTCTTCAACGTGTCGCTCCACTCCTCCAAATTTGGCCGG
Source organism: Candidatus Moraniibacteriota bacterium (assembly GCA_036584565.1). Classification (GTDB taxonomy): domain Bacteria; phylum Patescibacteriota; class Minisyncoccia; order Moranbacterales; family UBA9337; genus UBA9337. The sequence continues at coordinate 1,149 of JAZHDF010000085.1, read as the reverse complement.
AATCCCTTTTTGTCCTATAAATGCGATTTTCATAATTTTATCCGTCCAGAGGCGGATACCTCCTTAAAAAATTAACTAAAAAAATTAGTTTTTTATCGGATTGGACACTTGACCTCTTTTATTTTCTGAAAAATAATTATTTTTTTCTATGGCCAAGCCGGAAAAATTTGAGTTGTCAGATGAGTATTTGTACAATTTTACAATTCCAAAACCTTCATTTTTTGTAAAACCGTTCTTCCTGATAATCACATTTCCAGGCTTTCCCTCATATCGAACCTCGATAGCGTCTTTGTCGTTCTTATAAAAAATATTTTTAGAAATAGTAATATCCGACTTTCCCAATCTTAGTTTAATTCCCACTCCGTCATTTTGATTAATTTCATTGTCTTCGATGTGAGCCTTGATAGAATCTTCCAAATCTATGCCATCCAATTCATTATCAAATATTTCATTATCCATTATGACAACTTTTCTTTTTTGAGAATAAATTCCACTCTTCCCGTTTTCATAAATTTTATTATTTATGATATTAACTTTCCTATCTGAGCTTCTCCCGTCTTCTTCAATTTTAATCCCGTCTCCGCGAGAATCTCTAATCAAACAATCCACAATCGTGGCCTCTCCGTTACCACTATTCTTTACCAAAACACCCTGTTTTCCACCCTCAACAGTCAAGTTTGAAATCTCTGTTTTATTCTCCATAATAACTGTCGCTTGAGACTTGCTTTCCGCCTTGATAATAACCTTTTTAGCTTCTTTGCCGGTTATTTTAACATCCTTGGGGATAGTGATATTTTCCGTATACGTGCCTCTTTTGACAATAATCTTGGTTTTTCCGTCCGCCTCTTTTAAAGCTTTGCTGATTGTTTTATAAGGATGATTATACGATCCGTCTTGCTTGCTGCCGGCATCATCATCGACAAATATTTCTTTGGTTTTGGAAGCCAAAGAAACGGCCGGGATCATAAACAAAACCGCCAATAAAACAACTCCGCTATTTTTTAATTTTTTCATATCTTTTAGTCTCTTCATCGTTTTTTAAGTTAAAAAATTATGGTTATAAACCCTAACACTTTGAAACATTTTTGTCAATCTTTGTAACATTGCAGCGTCAAGTTTACACTCGCCAATTCATTTAATCTCTCTATA
>JAZHDF010000084.1:0-10956 GCA_036584565.1 Candidatus Moraniibacteriota bacterium | reverse complement strand
CTATATTTCATGGTCTTTTTTAACAGTATAGCATAAATTTGCTATACAAGACCCTAAATTTTTATTATTTTGTTAATTTTGACTTCTTGAAGCAGATTATGCTAAAATTCAAGTAATATAAAATTCACCAAAAGGTAAAAAAAATAAAACATCATCATAATGTTTTTAAAAATAATGCAAAAAATAAATCCTTACATTTCTCCAAAAAGACGATCTTTTACATCGATTGAACTTTTAGTCGTAATTGCAATTATCGGTATTTTGGCTTCTATCGTGTTGGTTAATTTAAGTAAGGCGAGGAATAAAGCCAAGGACGCTGATTTTAAAAATTTAGCATCTTCGGTTAATGCAGCCATAATGATGTGTTGCATCAAAGGGGGCGTTATACAAACCACCCCCCGGAGCTGATTTTATTATTTTTCCCAAATGTGGTACAATTCAAATATGAAAAAAAGTTATTTAATCTTCTGTCTGAACTTTTTTCAGCGTATAAAAAAATATGAAAAAAGACTCGGAGAAAACTTATAAATCAAGCGAAGTAATGATTATGCTGGAGAGCATCAGTGATAATGTGGCTTTGATTGCGGAGCAACATGGGGAGATAGTTAATCGCCTGGATGGCATTGATAATAGATTGGATAAAATGCAAGAGGATATTTCCGATATCAAATATGATCTCAAGCAAAAAGTCAGCTACGAAGAGTTTGAAAAAATGGAAAAAAGAGTTTCTAAGTTAGAAAAACTTTTTCTTATTAAATCCGGTAATTAGGACTGTATTTATTGAGTTTTTTTGAGTAATCAAATTTTATAAAAGATAAGTTATGATTTTCATAATATTTTTCATCGGAGGTCTTATTATCGGGAGCTTCCTTAATGTGATCATTTATCGCTTGCGGATTTTTGATGATATCTTGGGTCGTTCGCATTGCCCGCATTGCAAGAGTAAAATCCGCTGGTATGACAACATTCCGCTCTTGAGTTTTGTCTTACTGAGGGCCAAATGTCGGGATTGCGAGGGCAAAATCTCTTGGCAATATCCCTTGGTGGAATTTTTCACCGGCGTAGTTTTTGCTTTGACGGGTTATTATTTTTTTGATAGCGCCGATTTATCCACTCTTTGGGAAACCGGTTTTTATTTGATTATTTTTTCTTTATTGATGGTGCTTTTGACTTATGATTGGCTTTATATGGAAGTGCCGATTTTGATTTTTTGGATTATTTTGGGCGCAATCGCGGTAAATTTAATTTTTGTTTTTTGGGGTGAGTGGGAGGTAGTTTCAAATTTTTGGGATTATACTTTTTTAAATAATATTTTGGGTGGTTTTGTGGCGTGGCTTTTTTTCTTTTCCTTGGTGTTTTTTTCCAAAGAAAAATGGATGGGCTGGGGGGATGTGTATGTCGGACTTTTGGTGGGTTTGATTTTGGGTTGGCCGAGTGTTCTTTTGGGCTTGATGCTGGCTTTTACATTGGGGGCTATTTATGCGCTGATTCTCCTGGCTGGCAAAAAAGTCGGACTCAAAACCGAAGTGCCCTTTATTCCTTTTTTGGTTGCGGGCGTGGTTGTGGGTATTTTTTTGACCGAGCAAATTCCCTTATGGGCGGATTATTTTTATTTTTAAAAAATGAGGTTTCAAAAAATTTGGCATAAAAAACAAAAGATGTTATAATCAAAACATAGAAAAATTCTTGCAAAGAAAAAAACAAAAATCAAATATGTTTAAGCTAAAAAATAAAAAAGGAGCGACCCTTATTGAGATAGTTGCCGTAATTGCAATTATTGGTATTATGACCGGAGCTACTATTGTTTCTTTTTCTAAGGCGAGGACTCAGGCTGCCGTTGAAGGGGAAACGGAAAAATTAATATCTGTAATTAGAGAGGCTCAAAATTATGCCCTAACCGGTAAGCAGGCCAGCAGTGAATGTTATGAATATCGAATTTTAACCGATGGTGATGGAGCTTATAAATTAGGAAATTATCCCGGTCCCGGTTGTACACTGAATAGCTCTTTTAATTTGGAAAATGGTGTTAAATTTGAGAGCAGTGTCGGTGTAACCTTCGAAGCTCCTCATGCTGATAATAGGGGGGGTGGTTCTTTTGTTTTGAAAAAAGGATCTTATAAATGTACTGCAAAAGTAAATCCAACAGGTTTAATAACGAAAAGCTGTCTATAGTTTTAATTCTTTTAAAATATGCTAAAAAAAATAAAAAATATAAATAAGCAAAAAAAAGGTTTTTCCATCGGGGAGGTTGTTTTGGCTATTTTTATTTTAAGTGTGGGATTATTGGCTCTCTTTAGTCTTTTTAATCAGGGAATTAGGGAACTTCAAGAAGAGAGAGATGTGGTGGTGGCTTCAATGTTGGCTCAAGAGGGCGTGGAGCTTGTTAGAAATACTAGAGATAATAATTGGGCGGATAGGGAATATCCCAGCAACCTTACCAGTCCAGAAACATTTGATGATAAAATATTAATTAGTACAAATAGTAAACGGGGTAATTGTTTTTTGGATTATATTCATAGTGAAGTTAGTGATACAAAATGCGATGCCGGCAAGGATGCTACTGGAAAATATCTCTATCTTGACGGACTTTTTTATAGCGGTGACCATACTGGAATTAAGACCAAATTTAGAAGGAGGATTCTGTTTGAACCTGATGGGGGAACTCCTATAAAATACGTAAAAGTAACAAGTATGGTTGATTGGAGCAATAGAAGTGACTTTTTGAATTTGGGTAATTGTGTTTTATCGGAAAAATGTGTTTTTTCTCAATCAATTCTTACTGATTGGGGAACCGGAACTTAGATTATATTTTTTAAAAAAAATAAAAAAATGAAAATTAATTTTATTAAAAAATCAAACCCTCCCTATTTTTGTGTCAGGAGAGGATTCACTCTTTTGGAAGTGGTTGTGGCGATTGCGATTTTTTCTATAATTTCACTCGCTTCAACCGGGGCTTTTGTTTCGATTTTTAAGTCTTACAAAAACGCCAAAAATTTAAATGAAAATTTGAAAAACGGGCAATATGCTATGAATTTAATGAATAAAACTTTCAGAACCAGTACGGTTGTTGTTAGTGTTTTTAGTAATTCAATAGAAGTTTATGATTATTCTCAAAGTAAATGTTTTAAATACGAGTTTTTCGGCGGCAAGCTTTTGAGAAGCGAGTCAAACCGTGTTATTGGAGCATCAGAAGCGGCATGTGAATCATTTCCTGCCGGCGAAGCGATGACCTCCGGCGAGGTTTTTGGGGCGTTTAAAGTTGAAAAAAGTGAGGGAGGAGATTATACTGATTCGGATGGTAATAATATCGGACCCAAGAGCGTGAAAGTGGGCAGAGTCACCACCGCGATGAAAATATCCAATGGGGAGGGTGTTTATAAGAGAGAGGCTTATTTGCAGAGTACTGTTTCATTGAGGGATTATGTGATTTCCAATATCGGAATAGATCAAGGAACATCTCTTTAATTTTTTTAAGTAGTGCTTTTTATATGAAAAAAAATAAAATTAATAAATTAAAAAATAAGCGCGGATCAATTTTGGTTTATACTCTTTTTCTGCTATCTATTTCTTTGATTTTGGGCTTAAGTCTGATAGCTTCCTCGGTTACCAGCAGGAGGAGCGCTCTTTCTACCGGAAAATCGGTCCATTCTTTTCAGGTAGCAGATAGCGGTCTTGAGTATGCCTTTTTAAAGATAAGAGAAGAAAATTTCAGTGGAGGATCTTTTGTTGGTGTAAATAGCAAAAAAATAGAAGACGTTTTTGGTTGGCCTAATTGTGATTCGGATGGATTTATAAAATATGATACTGGTCAAGGTATAGCGGAAATATATTTCTATGATGATGTCCCGGATCAAATTGATTGCGATGATTCTACAAAAACCTTTGATGATATAAAAAAAATAAAATCAATTGGAACGCATAATGGAATTTCGAGATCGGTTGAAGCGGGGGGGTTGGATTTCCCAACTCCCTAGTTTTGGAGCTAAGGGGGATTAATAATCCAACATTCATTCTTTTGGGAAATATCTCATAATCATTATTTTTCAGATACCCGCTCCCGCTTGGGCGGGATTTTTTTATTTTTTAAGGAAAAGCCGCTAAAGACAAAAAACTTTTTTTCTGCTATTATTATGCATATGCTAAAAAATAAGGAAATCGGTCAAAAAATCGAAAAATTGAGAAAAGAAGTGGATAAGCACCGCTATCTTTATCACGTTCTTGACAAGCCGGAAATAGACGATTCGGTCTATGATTCTCTCTTGGAAGAACTAATTGATTTGGAGGAGGCTTATCCGGAATTTTATTCATCCACCAGTCCTTCTCAGCGAGTGGGTGGAGAGGTTTTGGATAAATTTCAAAAAGTCAAACACTCTTTTCGCCAATGGTCATTTGATGATGTTTTCGATTTTGAAGGACTTTTAAAATGGGAAGAAAAAATAACCAAAATGCTTTTTAAAAAAGGAGTTAATTTTTCCAAAGAAGAATTGAAATATTGCGCGGAGCTCAAAATTGACGGTCTAAAAATTATCCTGGAATACCGAGCGGGAAAATTATTTCAAGCCGCCACTCGAGGAGACGGGGTGATCGGAGAGGATGTAACCGGCAATATCAAAACCATCCAAAGTATTCCCTTGGAACTATCTCAAGAAATAAATTTAACAGCGGTGGGAGAGGTTTGGCTGGGCAAAAAAGAGTTGGAAAAAATCAACGAAGAAAGAAAATTAAATAATGAGCCGGTTTTTGCCAACACCCGCAATGCCGCCGCCGGCTCGATTCGTCAGCTCGATCCCAAGGTGGTCGCGCGGAGAAAATTGGATTCCTTTTTTTACGATATAGAGGGAGTGGAAATTTCAAATGACAAATTTCAAATTTCAAATGAATTCAAAAATGTAAAATCGGAAAATAATTTAACATCGTCTTTGCGAGATATTCCAAGACAATTTACCGGATTCGGAGAAATCAAAACCCAAATTGATGAATTGGAGTTGTTGAAAGAATTTGGTTTCAAGGTTAATCCTCATTATCGGGGATGTAGAAATATTGAGGAGATTGAAAAATTTTATCAAGAATGGATAAATAAAAGAGATGGAGAAAATTATGATTTGGACGGAATTGTGATCAAAGTTAATAATAAAAAACATCAAGATTTGCTCGGCTATACCGGCAAGGCTCCGCGTTGGGGGATTGCCTATAAGTTTCCGGCTCAAAAAGTGACTACGGTTATTGAGGATATCTTTGTCCAAGTCGGTCGAACCGGGGCGCTTACACCGGTGGCGCATTTGCGTCCGGTCCGAGTGGCCGGTTCGACAGTTAGTCGAGCCACCTTGCACAATGAGGATGAGATAAATCGTTTGGATATCAGAATCGGAGATACGGTTATTATTCAAAAGGCGGGAGATATTATCCCGGAGGTGGTGGGGGTTTTGAAAAATTTAAGGACCGGTCGGGAAAAAAAATTCAGTATGCCTCGGAGATGCCCGGTTTGCGGAGGAGAGGTGCGGAGAGAAGCAATGTCTTCTCTTGGAAAAAGCGATAAGTCCAAAGATAAATCCAGCGCCGCGCATTATTGTCTCAATCCCGATTGTTTTGCGGTCGAGATTCAAAAAATAATTCATTTTGTCAGTAAGAAAGGTTTTAATATCGAAGGCTTGGGAGAAAAAATTGTCGAGCAGTTGATTCAATCCGGAATTATTGAAAACTCGGCCGATATTTTTGAAATCAAAAAAGGCGATATCGAGCCTCTGGAGAGGTTTGCCGAAAAATCCGCCGACAATTTAATCGGCGCTATCGAAAAAAGCAAATACATAGAGTTTGAAAAATTTATTTTTGCTTTGGGGATTAGGTATGTGGGAGAAGAAACTGCAGTGTTAATTTCTAGGGCAATTAATAAGGAATTTCAAGGTTCAAAGTCCAAATTTCAAATAAATTCAAAATTAAAAAATGAAAAAATAAATTTTTTAACAGAGATAATTGAAAAATTTCCCAAAGTTAAAATTGATGATTGGATGGGAGTGAAGGGCATTGGAGAGAAATCCGCCAAAAGTTTAGCGGATTGGTTTAACAATTCTAAAAATCTGGAAATACTCAAAAAGATGGAGGCTTTGGGAGTGAGGGTTTTTATTGAAACCCAGTCCGGCGAAGGTAAAAATGATAGTTTTAATGGCAAAACTTTTGTCTTAACCGGGGCTTTATCCGGCTTTACAAGAGATGAAATAAAAGATATTATTAGGAAAGAAGGGGGTAAAATATCCTCTACAGTCAGCGCCAAAACGGATTTTGTGCTTGTCGGTGAAAGTCCCGGCTCAAAATACGACAAGGCGCAAAAATTGGGAATCAGGATTTTGAGTGAAGAAGATTTTGAAAAGATGATTGAGGAATAATTTTTAATTTTGTAATTTTTAATTTTTAAATACCTCGCCCACTGGCAAGCGGGAATTTTAAAACAAAATTTTTAAATTAAAAAATAGTATGTCATCAGTCAAAAGTCAATCGTCATCGATAAATCATTTTTACGATCTTGATGTTTGGAAAGATGCACATAGTTTATCAATTGAGGTATATAAATTAACCGAAAAGTTTCCCAAGAAAGAAACTTATGCGATAGTGGATCAAATCAGAAGAGCCTCAACTTCCGTAGGCGCTAATATTGCCGAAGGTTTTGGAAGATTTCATTATAAGGAAAAAATAAAATTTTATTACAACGCTCGCGGTTCGATTTGTGAGGTCCAAAATTTTTTATTTTTAGCTCAGGATATTGATTATTTAAATAAAGCAATCGCTAGAGAAATATTTGTTAAATATGAAAATTTAAACAAAAGGTTAAATAATTTCATTGGATCAGTTAAGAAAAAGATGACTGATGACTAGATGACTTTTGACTATTTGAGATAAAATTAAGATTTCAATCGAAATTCAAAATTAAAAATTAGAAATTAAATTATAAATTATTATTATGTTAAACAAAGAAGATATTATGCACATCGCCGCTTTGGCCAGAATCGGTTTGCGGGAAGATGAAATAGAAAAGTATCAGCGCGAATTGTCGCTTATTTTGGATTATTTTCAAAAATTGGAAAAGGCCGATACGGAAAATGTCGAACCCATCGGACACATTACCGGCATAAATAATGTCCTGCGTTCGGATGAAGTCTCCGAAAACCAGGCGGATTTGGTGAATGGAATTTTTGAGAATTTTCCCGCTACCGCCAATAATAAAGTAAAAGTCAAAAGTATCTTGGCATAAAATATGATTAGAGAAATAAACGAAAATCTGAAAAACGGAAAAATTACCGCCGTGGATCTCACTCGGAATTATTTGGCGAATATCAAAGAAAAAGATTCCACAATCGGCGCTTATCTCACCCTTAATGAGGAGGAGGCGTTAAAAAAGGCTCAGGCGGTGGATGAAAAGATAAAAAAAGGTGAAGAAATCGATCTCTTGGCCGGTATCCCGATGGCGCTTAAAGATAATATGTGCGTCAAGGGGATGCGAACTACGGCCGGATCAAAAATTTTGGATAATTATATCGCTCCTTTTGATGCCACCGCGGTAACCAAGCTGAAAAAAAACGATGCCGTTTTTTTGGGCAAGGTCAATATGGACGAGTTTGCTATGGGAGCTTCAACCGAAAACAGCGCTTATCAAAAAACCAAAAATCCTGTCGATACTACTCGGGTGCCGGGCGGATCTTCGGGCGGTTCGGCTGCCGCGGTGGCCGGCGATATGGCAGTTTATGCGCTCGGTTCCGATACGGGCGGATCTATTCGTCAACCGGCTTCTTTTTGCGGAGTGGTCGGACTAAAGCCCACCTACGGAAGAGTCTCGCGACACGGCTTAATCGCGATGGCTTCCAGTTTGGATCAAATCGGTCCGATTACTCACAATGTCGAGGATGCGGCTATAGTTCTGTCCAGGATTGCCGGCCAAGACAAAAAAGACGCCACTTCCGCTCAAAGCGGGGGGAAGTTTTACGAAGATTATCTACGAGGGGAGATAAAGGGGATGAAGATCGGCGTGCCGAAAGAATATTTTGCTCACGGTTTAGATGAGGAGATAAAAAATATTTCTTTTGAGGCTTTGGAAAAATTCAAATCTCTGGGCGCCGAATTGGTGGAGATTAATCTTCCTCACAGTGAGTATGCTTTGGCGGTTTATTATATTATTGTTACTTCCGAAGTTAGCTCCAACTTGGCCAGATTTGACGGAATCCGGTACGGTTTGAGCATTGATGATCAAAAAGAATCGAGAATTGGAAATGGAAATTTGCTGGAAACTTACTTGGATACTCGACAAATCGGACTCGGGGACGAGGTCAAACGCAGAATAATGCTCGGAACCTATGCCTTATCGGCCGGTTATTACGATGCCTATTATAAAAAAGCTCAAAAAGTCAGGAGGCTTTTGCGTCAGGATTTTGAAGAAGCTTTCAAGAAAGCGGATGTTATTTTTTCCCCGACCGCGCCGGAAGTGGCTTTTAAATTTGGCGAAAAAACTCTGGATCCGCTTCAAATGTATTTATCCGATATTTATACCGTCACCGCCAATCTGATAGGTGCTCCGGCAATTTCTTTTCCGGTAGGTAGTGTTGAAAAAGAAGGAGTCAGTCTGCCGGTGGGCGGACAATTGACCGGTAAGTGGTTCGGCGAAGAAGAGCTTCTCAATGCGGCTTACAGTTTTGAGAAAAAATAAATATAGCTATTAATTCCAAATTAAAAATTCCAAATGTCAAATAAATGACTAATGAGAAATGCAAAAAAGAATTTGATTTAGAGGAAAGAACCGCTAAATTTGGAGAGAGCATTATTTTATTTCTAAAAACAATTCCTAAAAATGAAATAACTAGACCATTAATAACTCAGTTAGTGCGTAGCGCCACCAGTATCGGAGCAAATTATATGGAAGCGGATGGAGCGGAATCGAGAAAAGATTTTATTCATAAATTGGGAATTTGTAAAAAAGAATGCAAAGAAACAAAACATTGGTTGAGAATGATTTCCACAGCCGAGAATAATGCCCAAGAAAAATGTCGTCAATTATGGAAAGAAGCTCAAGAGTTAACTTTAATTTTTTCCGCCATTATTAAAAATACCAAGGCTAAAAAATAATTTGTCATTAAATCATTTAAGAATTGATTTGAAATTTGAAATTTTTAATTTGATATTATGAATAAAGTTAAAGATTTATTGATATTGATGATAGCCGGGTAACATTTTATATTTTAAAATTTAAAAAAATATGGACTTTGATCCAATCTCTATCTTTTCTGTTGTAGCTAAAATTCTAAACTCTTTTTTCAATTCTGGCTTCTTTTGGTTTATTAAATTTTTCTTGGCTATTTATGTGACGGTTCTTTTTGTGGATATAGTTTTGCTTTTGGTTGTTCGCGGACTGGGGGGGGATCTGCGCGATACTCTAAAGGGAGCTCAGGTGCCCTTGGCTTCCAAGAAAAAAATGCAAAAACGTTGGTCACTTATTGAGGAAAGACTGGAGACCAATCAGATCGCTCAATTTAAAGCGGCGATTTTGGAGGCGGACAAAATGGCGGATGAAATTTTGGCCTCAATCGGTTTTGGGGGCTCCAATATGAAAGAGCGCCTGGAAAAAGCCGATGCCAATCAGGTGGAAGAAATTGATAATTTAATCGAAGGGCATGCCATAAGAAACCGAATTATTCAAGAGGAAAATTTTGTTTTAAATAAAGAGGAAGCGCAAAGGGTGTTGGGTTTGTATAAAGAATTTCTAGAGAATCTGGAAATGATTTAGGGAAATAATTTAAAATTTTAAATTTCAAATTTCCAATGAATTCAAGATTTTAATGTCATTGCGAGGAGGTACTCCGACGCGGCAATCTCAAATGAGATATATAGAGAATAAAAAATGAAACTTAACAGATAGGGATTGGCAAGGCTTAAAATAAACCCTAAAAAGCTAATAATCTAAAAAGCTAATAAACTAATAAAAAAATGACTGAAGAACAAAATATCCATGATTTGATTATTGTAGGAGCCGGTCCGGCCGGTTTGGGGGCGTCAATTTATTCCTCTCGCTATAAACTTGATCATTTGGTGATCGGGGAGGAGATTGGCGGTCAGGTAGTGGAAGCTTCCGAGATAGAAAACTGGGCGGGAGAAAAAAGTATTTCCGGTTCGGAATTAATGAAAAAATTTGTCGATCAGACGGAAAGTTTGGGAGCCAAAATTATCAAAGAAAATGTAACTCAGATAGATAAAAAAGAAGATTTTTTTGAGGTGGGTACGGCGACGGGTGGTAAATATTTTTCTCGAGCGATTATTTTGGCCCTGGGGATGAAGCCGCGCAAAATGAATGTTAAGGGTGAAAGAGATTTTGTCGGCAAGGGGGTTTCTTATTGCGCCACTTGCGACGCGATGTTTTTTCGGGATAAAAAAGTGGTGGTTGTTGGCGGGGGTGATAGCGCGGCAATGGCGGCTCAGCATTTGACTGAATTTGCGCAGAAAGTTTATCTATTGCATCGAACCCCGACCGATTGGGAACCGTCTCGAGAAGAAGAATTGAAAAAAACCGGCAAGGTGGAGCTTATTGCTTGTGAAAATGTCAATGAGATTAAAGGTGATGGCAAAGTGTCGGGGGTGGTTTATAAATGCGCCGATTCGGACCAAGAGCTTGAGGTGGAAGGGGTTTTTATTGAAGTAGGTACGGTGCCGGGCGTGGTTTTAGCCAAAAACTTGGGTGTGGCTTTGGACGATAAAGAATATATAATCGTTGATCAGGCTCAAGCCACCAATGTAGAAGGCGTTTGGGCGGCCGGCGATGTGACTACCGGTTCCAATAAATTTCGCCAAATTATTACCGCCGTGGCTGAGGGAGCGGTGGCCTCGGGCAGTGTTTATCGCAAATTAAGACTCCAATCAAAATAATAAAAATGGGTCTTGTATAGCAAATTTATGCTATACTGTTAAAAAAGACCATGAAATATA
>JAZHDF010000083.1:0-10956 GCA_036584565.1 Candidatus Moraniibacteriota bacterium | reverse complement strand
CGTTGTTTAGCATCATATGGCTATTATATCATAGCTTCTGATGGTCTAGAGCCTTTTAGATTTATCGGATTAATTTTTTAAAGAATAAGAGGATGTCAATATTTGGAAACGACCTAAAGGATTGGGCGCAATCCAACGGTCTTAAATATGAGAAGAAAATAAAAACCGGATTTTTACAGTTGGGCAATTCTTCGATTTCCAATCTAATCAGCGGTGAATATAATGGTAAAAGAATTTATCTTTTTAAAGTGGAAAACGGTTCCAGTCATGATTTTACCAAAAGGTATTATTATTTTAACGGCGGTTTTTATAAAAAAATAAAAGTTGGAGATATTGATCAACTACTCCTGAATGATAATTATTTGGAAAAGATATTCGGAGTTTTCGGCTTGGAATCGCAAAATGAAATTATCCAAACTTTAATAGCGCAAATATATCTTGATACCGGGCGGGAATTAGATTTCAAAGAGGTAAAAAAAATCTTTAAATTATTCTCCAAATTTTATAATTCCAAAGTTAGTCTCAAAGCTCGAATTGTGGGAAAGATTTTCGGTGTTCAGGCGGCCGGTGTCAAATACAATAGCTCGGAAGCCATCGGGTATGTGATGGGAAGCGGTGAGGTCAATACCTCGATTGTTTCGATAGTGGGAAATACTTATGAAAAATTACTGGAGCTTTTTCAATACAAAGAATCGGGCAAAGGAGCTTTTCTGGAGGATATCAATTTGGGTAAATTTAAGTAAATCAAGATCTTTTATTAAAAAAACATATCCCGAGGATATGTTTTTTGTTTAAAAATATTTTTTTAATCCACAAAGGTTAACGCGGTGCCGTTTTTGTCGGCGCGACCGGTTCTGCCGATGCGATGGATATAGTCGTCATAGGTTGCTGGCACATCAAAATTGATTACATGACTGACATTGGGAATATCCAATCCGCGCGCCGCCACATCGGTGGCTATCAAGATGCTGACCGAGTTTTCCTTGAAGAGTTTCAGCGCGTGCTGTCTTTTGTTGTGAGATTTATTGCCATGGATGGCCTCGGATTTCAATCCGCGTTGAAATAACTTTTTGGAAAGATTATCAGCGCCGTGTTTGGTTCGAGTAAAAACCAGCACTTTTTCAAAGTGAGTTTGTACTAACATTCCGTGCAATATCTCAATCTTGTCTTCAGTGGCCGAAACCCGGACAATATTTTGCTCGATTTGTTTGGAGGTTTCCCTGGTTCTGATGGAAATCTTTTTTGGATTCACGAGGAATTGTCCCACCAAACCTTCTATTTCGTTGCTGAGAGTGGCGGAAAACAAAAGTGTTTGTCTTTTTTTGGCCACTAGGGATAAAAGTAATTTAATATCATTGATAAATCCCATATCTAACATCCTATCGGCTTCATCCAAAATTACATTATTGAAGTCAGCCAGATTGAGGACCTTGCGAGAGATTAAATCTTTTAATCTTCCCGGAGTGCCGATAACGACATTGGGGTTTTTTCTCAGATTGGAGATTTGTCCTTGAATTCCGGCTCCACCCACCACTACGGCAGAATATATTTTTAATTTCCAGGAAAGGGCGAAAAATTCTTCTTGAATCTGGAGCGCCAATTCTCGAGTAGGCGTGATAATAAGGGCCTTTTCTCGGGGATTGGTAAGAATCTTATTGATAAGCGGTATCAAAAAAGCGCCGGTTTTGCCTGTTCCCGTATTGGCTAAACCGATAATATCATGACCGGCTAAGATTTCAGCGATAGTCTTTTCCTGAATAGGAGTTGGGTTAATGTAACCCTTTTGCGCAATGGCCTGCTTGAGGACGGGATGAAGATTTAAATCGGCAAAAGAATATTGCGGTTTAAATTCTTCATTAACATTGGTTTTTTCGGCTTGATTGATGAATCTATTGATGTCAATCTTGTCCCCCGAAAATCTTCGGTTTCTTTGTCTCCCAAAGGAAGAGTTATTTCTTGATCCGGATTTTTTATTTTTTCCGGAGTTATTTTTCCAGCCGGATTTGTCGGTGCGAGGCTGACGCACATTGGTTTTTTTGTACATTTATCTAATACATAAAAATTTAATTATTTTATGTTTAGATACTATATATAAAGAAGCATTAACATAAAAACTAATTATAGCATATCTAAATAAATTTGTCAAACAGAAATGCGGAAGTTTAAATCTAGGATTTTATTTTCTCCGCAAAAAGTCGTTTTTTGACTAATTATATGGGGTTTTAGATTTAATTGGGGGAGTCGTCCTTATTTTGAAAATAAATAAGACAGTGTTTTTATTCCTAAATAGGATTAAAGGGTCTGTTTATCGGTCGCATTTATCAAATCTATTTGTGAAGATAAAAAGGCGTAAGCTCCTGTTACTTCATGGGATTTGGAAGTAATTCCCGGAAATCTGTTTACTTCGAGTAAATATGGTCGGCCGCTGATCTTGTCGATAATAATGTCCGCTCGTGACCAAGACAGTCCCAGTAGCCCGCTAGCCTTAATGGCAATATCTTTTATTTCCAGGGGTATATCTTTTACCGGCACAAAACATTCTTCGGCTCCGTTACAAGTATTATTGCGAAATTCTCCTTGGCAGGGGTAGCTCTTTTCTCCGGCTACCACCACACCGTTGGCAACCATAATTCCCCAATCATATTCATTGGCGATAAATCTTTGGAATAAGAATTTTTTACTTTTTGGCAAGCGGCTTACTTTTTCCAAAAGTTCAGTTTCGTCTTTTACCAGGGCGGAATCTTTTCCTTGGCAACCTCGGATATCTTTGATGATAAGCGGAAAACCGCAAACTTCTTTCAATAAGGATATATTTTTTTCAATAGTGGCAGAATTGATAAAAAGAGTGTCCGGGGCCGGCAAGCCGTTAATGGCAAAAACCATACAGTCTGTCACTTTGGATGAATTTTTTTCGGCCCGGGCATGCGGAGTTTGGGTATAATCCAGATAAAGACTGATGGCATAAGCGGAGTCCCGCTGATCCCAGCCCGAAGTGAGCCAAACAAAAGAAAAATTTCTTACATCAACTCCTCTGTGGAGAACTTTAATTGTGGAGTTGCAAAAAATAATTTTGATATCGCGGTATTTTCCTTTGGTAAGTTCTGTGGGAAATGGGAATTTTTTTATGACTTGTTGAGTGTTTTTGACAGTGGGAAGACTAAGTAGAGTAAAGGGTTTTTTTTGCATAACATAAAAGTTTGATAAATAAAGGACTACTCGTTTTTTAACTCACAAAGATGCTTGATAGCAAAAAAGAAAGAAAGGTCTTAAATGGCCTGAAATGAGTATGTCAATTGATTATATCATAACTAAGTCGGTTTGTAAAGGAATGGTATAGTTAACAGTAAGTGGTAACACATAATAGACTAAGGGGTGACACTGTTAACTATAAAACATATGCAATCAAAAAATATAAGTTATCCTAAAGAAGAAAGGATATTGTGTTATTAATCAGTGGATAGGAATAATAGAGCAGTTAAGGAGAGCTGTAAAATATTTGCAATTAGCCGAAAGACCTATTTTAGGCGAATAAAGATCTATAGTCAGCACTAATGGGTAATATATATTAAGCTGATGGTAGATAACTTTATTTAGATATTCTCTTGCTAAAGAATTGCTAAAGTTGTAGTATGGATGGGTGAAATGTCAGTTTAAAATTAAGAAAATAGTATGATAAAAAAAGCAATAAAAAAAGAAACAGTCTGCGTAATCGGTTTGGGTTATGTCGGTTTGCCTTTGGCAGTCAGAGCTAAGGAAAAAGGTTATAATGTTTTCGGTTTTGATTTGGATAAAAATAAAAATGAAGCGATAAATAAAAAAGTATCTCCGATCGAGGATGAATATTTGGAAAAAAATTTGCCGATTTTTTCTTTTAAGGCTACGGACAATGAGAAAGAAATCAAAAAAGCGGATATTGTTTTAATCTGTGTGCCTACCCCGGTGGATAAAATGTACAATCCCGATTTGGGGCCGGTAATCGGAGCCACCGAAGCGACGGCCAGAAATTTAAAAAGAGGAGCTCTGGTGGTACTTGAATCAACGGTTAATCCGGGAGTTTCGGAAGAAGTGGTCAGGCCTATTTTTGAAAAATATGGCTATAAAGTCGGGAAGGATGTCTTTATCGCCCATTGTCCGGAGCGGATCAATCCCGGCGATCCGAAATGGAATGTTACCAATATTCCTCGAGTAGTCGGGGCCTTTACTCCCAAAGGGTTGGCGAAGGCCAAGACTTTTTATAAATCTATCGTCGACGGTGAGATAAGAGCAATGAAGCATATTCGCGAGGCGGAAGCTTGCAAAGTAGTGGAAAATTCTTTTCGCGATATCAATATCGCTTTTGTGAACGAACTGGCTAAGTCTTTTGATGCGATGAATATTGATGTCAAGGATGTAATCGACGGCGCCAGTACCAAGCCCTTTTCTTTTATGGCGCATTATCCTTCTTGCGGAATCGGCGGACATTGTATTCCCGTTGACCCGTATTATCTTATCGAGCGGGCCAAACGCGCCGGCTTTGATCATAAATTTCTAAAAACCTCTCGGGCGATTAATAACTCGATGCCGGCTTATACAGTGGAACTTTTGCAGGATAAACTGAATGAGCTCAAGATGCCCTTAAACGGGACCAAGGTCGGGATACTCGGAATAGCTTACAAAGCCAATGTGGATGATGATCGCGAGTCGCCTTATTATAAAATAGTGGAGGCTCTAAAGAGGCATAAAGCGATAATTTATTCTTTTGATCCGCATATCAAAGAAAAATCATCAGTTAGCAGTTTGGAAAATCTATTGAAAAAATCCGAGGCTTTAATTTTGGTTACCAATCATCGCAAGTTTGAAGTTTTAGAGGGTGCTTTGCTAAAAAAATACGGAATTAAGGTTGTAATTGACGGGAAAAACTTTCTTGATAAAAACGATATTCAAAAAAGCGGAGTGTCTTACAAAGGTATTGGGAGATAGGGGTGATTCTGTATTTAAAATTTTCTTGCCATTGGATTTATGAACGGAGATTTTTTCTGGGAGGTTTTTATCGGAAATTCATCTTTTATAAATCTTAAATCACAGATCTTTTTCGGGATTAGTTTGATGATGGCCGGTTATCATTTAATGATTGCCGGCTGTTTTTGTTGTTGAAATTTGTCCGGGTTTAGACTATACTTAAAATAACTAAAAATTAACTGATTTATAAAATATGAGATTGATAATAAATTTACCGGCTTTTAACGAGGCGGAAAAAATAGGGGAAACCATCAAGAGGATTCCCCGAGCAATCAAAGGCGTAGATGAAGTTTTTGTCCAAGTGACAGACGACGGCTCCAGAGATGATACGGTAAAAATTTCCAAAGAGGCCGGAGCGGATTTTGTCTATTCTAACGGAGTTAATCGCGGCATAGGAATTACCTTTAAAAACGCAACCGAGCACGCTTTGGATAACGGGGCGGATATAATGGTCAATATGGATGCGGACGGTCAGTTCGATCCCAACGATATTGAAAAACTTATTGCGCCGATTTTGAACAATGAGGCCGATATGGTGAGCGCCAGTCGTTTCGGGCACAAGGAGGCCAAAGATATGCCCAAGATGAAGTATTACCTGAATTTATTGGCGGCCAAAATCATCGGGGGATTTTTGGGTCACAAGATTGATGATTTGACTTGCGGTTTCAGGGCTTATAGTCGAGAAACTTTAATAAAATTAAATATCGTGCCGGGATTTACTTATACTCAAGAAACGATTATCGATGCAATCGGTAAAAATTTGAAATTGAAATGGGTGCCCGTAACCGTTACTTATTTTGCCGGCCGGAAATCCCGGGTAGTAAAAAGCATTTTTAATTATGTCAGCAACAGTTTTCATATAATTTTGGAGGCGGTGCGAGATGTCCGACCGATGAAATTTTTCGGCTTTCCGGCCTTGGTGATGCTTTTCGGCTCGGTGTGTTTCTTTGTTTATTTTTTGGTGATGTATTTGCATGACTTAAAAATTACTCCTTATCGCAATATTCTTTTGATGGCTATTACGCTTTTGATTGTCGGTATTCAATTTTTAATTTTCGCTTTTATCGCCGATATGATCAAATCCGCTCGCAAGCTCATTGAAGATCAAGCCCATACTTTGCGCAAATGGCGCTATAAGAAATAAATTATGCAAGCAGAAAAAAAACTAAAAATTCTTTTTATTTCTCATTCTTTTCCGCCGGTCGTGGGCGGAGTGGAATCTCAAAATTACGAGCTTTATAGTTGGCTTTCCAAATTTGCCGAAGTAAAATTAATAGCCAATCGAAACCGGAAACTTTTGCCGATTTTTTTGCCGTGCTGTGTGTTGCGAGCGGTTTGGTCGATGAAGGATTGCGATGTATTGGTTTTGGGCAGCGCGCTTTTGGCGCCGGCCGGCTGGTTGGTCAAAAAAATAAATCGCAAACCGGTCATAGCGGTGGCGCACGGTTTGGATTTGACTTGGAAGATTAGATTTTATCAAAAATTTTGGGTGCAATTTTTTATTCCCAAGTTGGACAAATTAATCGCGGTGGGTAATGAGACAATCAGGGTGGGAATAAAAAGAGGGATCCCCGAGGAAAAAATGATTTTTATTCCCAACGGAGTGGATGTGGATAAATATGTAAATAATTTTAATCGGGATAAATTGGATAATTTATTGGAGCAAAAAACCGAAAGTAAAAATGTCCTGCTTACTTCCGGACGTTTGGCTAGGAGAAAGGGAGTGGCCTGGTTTGTCAGAAATGTAATGCCTCAATTGGCGGAGGATTTTATTTATGTGGTGGCCGGCAACGGACCGGATAAAGAAAATATTTTATCGGCTGTCAAAGAAAAAAAATTGGAAAACAGAGTTTTTACCCTGGGTTATGTCGAGGATGAGGTTAGGGATATGCTTTTTTCCACTTGCGATTTGTTTGTCCAACCCAATATTAGAATAAATGGAGATATGGAAGGCTTCGGGATTTCGGTGATTGAAGCGGGGGCTTGTGAGATTCCCGTTTTGGCTTCCGATCTGGAGGGCTTAAAAGATGCCATCAAAGAAGGTCAAAACGGCTTTTTGGTCGAGCCGGAAAACTCAACAGCGTATATTGAAAAAATAAACAAACTTTTTGAAAACAAGTCCGAGTTAAAAAACTTCGGTAAACAGGCGCGGGAGTTTGTAAAAGATAATTATAGTTGGGAGATTATCGTCCGGCGCTACTTGGAGGAGATTAAAAATATTTCAGGAGAAAAGAACAAGCTTGAAAAATAAAATTTTTTGCTAAAATTTAAATAAAAACAAAATGAAGAAAAAAAAATTAGTTCTGATTATTTTGGGTTTAAGTTTTTTGGGCGGTTTGTTTTGGGGCGGAGATTATTGTCATGGGGTGAAAAAGGGAACAGTGGCGGTTATAAATAGTAATTTTTATTTAGTTGATGATTCTCGGATTAATTCGGAAATACAAGCTATTTTGACCGGATTTCATATATCAACATATAATGCCTATACGCAAAGTTCGAGTGATCCTGTCAATGAGAAGCTTTATTCCGATCCTAATCCGGGATTGGAAGAAAAATACAATTCACACGGAACCATTGTTGCGCAGTCTTTAATGAATGAGATAACAACCCAGCTGGGTGATAAAAAAGATCTTTATCCCAATATTTTATTGATTAAAACTTCTCCCAATGATAATTGGATGGGGGATGCTAACGCGATTGCGCGCGGCATTCGTTATGCGGCCGATCAGGGAGCGGATGTGATTAATATAAGTATGGGTATTCCTGATGAGGCACTCTATAAAAATGAAGCTGATATAAATAAGATAAGGGAATATAAAAATGAAATTGAGAGCGCTCTTCAGTATGCGAGAAATAAAGGAAGTACCATTGTGGCAGCTTCCGGCAATGATGATTATGGAAATAATCCGGTTATATCACACCCAGCTAGCAGTAAAAACACTATCGCCGTCGGAGCTCATGATGCGACCGGGCATCCGACCACTTATACTCAGGGAGTGGGTGATACTAGGCTGGATTTTACGGCCCGTACTTCCTTGCGATATCCTGACGGAAGTGATGCTTACGGAACTTCTTTTGCCGCTCCAGTAGTTGCGGCGGATGCCTATGTATTAAAAAAAACCGGAGATCCTTCAAGATATGACTTGGATGGAGATGGTCAGCTTTCGCAAGATGAAATAATTGAAGGATTAAATCAAGAAGCGGGGAAGCGATTCGGTAGTGTTAGTAGTATTAATATTGATCGAGCGGAATTTATTAAGAAAAATTATGGATTTTTGTTAAATAATTCAGACGGTAAAGTAATTTCTGCTCAGTTACTGGGCGGACCGGTGTACTATGATCCGAAAAAAGAAGAAAATTATATCGAAGGCTATTATTTAAACTCCGGCCGATTCAATGAGTTTATCGATGCTTTGGATGATATCGGTTTTGAAGAACAGGAGTATTGTTACAAATCCCACGCTTTTCAGCTTTGCGGGTTTGAATCTTTGGCGCTTTGCGAGAGTATGATGTCTCAAGATGTCGGCGGTTGCGGAAAAATCGGCGATATGGTAAATACACAAGACGGCCTAGAGGGAATTTTGGCGGCCGATATTGATGGAGACGGAATTCCGGACGGAGAGACCGATACCAATTTTTGGGATAATCCTTTGGGAGGCGGAGACCCGAATGCGGATTCAAGCGACATCGATAGCGCAAACGCGGACGGCTGCGCTACCGGTTTTGCTATGGAAGGCGGGATTTGTATGCCCTCATCTTCCTTGCTGGGACTTCATTCTCCCGCCGGCGACAATCCTCTTTTGGAGGTTTTGAGAAAAGTAATGCTTTGGTTGCTGGGCGTGATCGGATTTATCGCTATCATAACTTTTGTAATCTCCGGAATTCAATATTTGATTTCAGCCGGAGATCAAAATATGATAGAAACAGCCAAGCGAAATATGAAATGGTCGATTGTCGGGGTGGTGACCGCTTTAAGCGGATTGATAATTTTGCAATTTATTTATCTTATTATGTCTTAGATTTTTTTTGAGACTTGGAAAATATGAAGAAAAAAATAATTTATACCCTCAGAGTAAAAAACGCTATCCGTTTCTCTATCAAAACTCACGAAATTTACCAAAAGCAAAAGAGAAAAGGCAAAGATGTGGCTTACATCACTCATCCGATGACAGTGGGAACAATTTTGGCGATGGCGGGAGCCGAGGAAGATTTGATAATTGCCGGAATTTTACACGACACGATTGAAGACAGTATTGAGGAAAAGAAAGTGGATGAAAAAATGCTCAAAGAAAGATTCGGAGAAAAGGTTATGCAAATAGTCAAAAGTGTCAGCGAGGACAAGGATTGCCATATTTGGGCGGAAAGAAAAAAAAGAGCTCGAGAAAAAATCCTTAAATTTAACCACGACTCTCTTTTGGTAAAATCGGCCGATGTGATCGGTAATGTGGTAGAGTTGATAGACGATTATATTGTTCATGGAGAGGAGACTTTCAGTCGTTTCGGCGGAGGCAAAGAAAAGGTAATTGAAAATTATCTCCAAGTAATGAGGATAATTGTCCGAAAATGGAAATCCAATCCTCTGCGGAACGATTTGGAAAATCTGATTATTGAATTGGAGAAAATAAATTTGTGTCCGGTTTTGAAACAAAAAAACGAAAATAAGCGTAGTAAGAGTTGAGATTTTAATATCCAAATATATATTAATTATCCGATTATAGAAGCGGGTTTCACTCAATATAAATTGGGAATAACTTTAATATAATAAAAAATATGAAAAAGAATAAAGGTGTTTTTTGCGGATTATTGGGCGTGTTTTCTTTGGGATTTTTGGCCGGTTGCGACGGTGGAAAAGTTGATGATACTTCAAAAACCGGAAGCGTTGTCGATCAGGAAAAAGCGGAAATCAACATTGTCAAAAACGATAAATTGGCGATCGATCAAAACAAGTGTATCGGTTGCGGAAAGTGTGTCAGAGTGGCGCCTGATAATTTTGAGATGAGTCCTCAAGTCCGTAAAGCGCAAGTAAAATCAACCGAGATAATCAATCAAGCGGAAGTGACCCGGGCAGTGGAGAGTTGTCCGGTTGGCGCTATTACTCAATAATCTTTTATTTAAAAGGGATGTCTATTTCCCGAAAAAGAATCCTTTTTCGGAAGATAAATTTAATATCGCTCGATAATTTATGGAAATACATTTATTTTTTGCCAAGTTGAGTTGGTTTTTATTGATTATAATTTTGTATTGGCGACCGTTGGCCCAGATAACCGATAACAAATTTCTCTTGCAAAAGCTACCTTATCGAAAACATTTGGGGATAATCTGCGGAATAAGCGCTTTTTTGCACGCAGTTATATTTTTAAGCAATTCGGGATTATGGAGGGAATATTTTTCCAATCCGAATTTTTGGCTTTGGGATAATTCTTTATTTTGGGGAAGTTTGGCCGCCTTGGCGATGTTTTTTCCTCTGGTAACTTCCAATACTTTTTCACAAAAAATTCTTGGAAGAAGATGGAAGACTTGGCAAATGTTCTCTTATCCGACTTTTGTTTTTACCGGAATTCATGTGGCCTTGGTCAGGGGTCAATGGTTGGCCGGATTGTTGCCGATTCTCGGGTGGGTGATATTGTGGATCTGGGCGAGGAAAAAATGTCTTAAGTCTTTAAATTGTACGCCCGTTGACAGATAGAATTATTTAAAGACGGTTTCGGATATTTGAAGTTGATGATATTTTGACACTTTATCCCCAAGATGTTAACATACTAATATAAATTAGTATGTTTTTATTTTATGAATTTTGATTTTTCGGAAAAAAATAGAAGAGATAAGAAGCAGATCTCCGAAGTTTATAATTTTCTAAGAGTTATCTCCGATAAAAACAGATTAAAAATTATTTGTATTTTAAGTGCTGGACGAACCTTTTTCCGGCCTGGACCCGGCGTCGCGCGGGCTTCTGGCCGG
>JAZHDF010000082.1:0-44858 GCA_036584565.1 Candidatus Moraniibacteriota bacterium | reverse complement strand
GATTTAATTAGAATTTTACATAAATATTAATTAGTTTGATGGTCTAGAGCCTTAAAAATATTCCTGTTATTATGGAAAAAATAAAATTAGTAAAAGAATTTAGGTTGTCTAGCAAAGATAAAGGTGCTAGAGATTTAGCCAAAAAACCAACAATATTTAGGGATATAAATAATCCAGAAAGTTTTATTGTTATTCCTAGAACTACATCTGAAAATAGAAAATATATTCCGATGGGATTTTTTGATAAAAATTATATAGTTAGCGATACAATGCAGAGTATTCCAAACGCAACATTATATCATTTTGGAGTTTTGGAAAGTGAAATGCATATGACATGGGTGCGTCATGTTTGTGGTAGATTAAAAAGTGATTTTCGTTATTCAAAAGACATTGTTTATAATAATTTTCCTTGGCCAGAAAATCCGAGTGAAGAAAAAATCAAAGCAGTTGAAAAATATGCGCAAGAAGTCCTAGATGTTAGAGAAAAATATATGCATTGTCATCCTGAACTTGATTCAGGATCTCATGAGATTCCGGATCAAGCACGGAATGACAAAGGCGCCAGCTTGGCTGATCTGTATGATCCACTCACAATGCCAGCGGACCTTGTCAAAGCCCATCAAAATCTGGATAGGGCAGTAGATAGGGCTTACGGCAAACAAACATTCAAATCCGAAGCAGAAAGAATGGAGTTTTTGTTTGGAGAGTATAAGGAATATATTAAAAATAATTTATAAAAATATTTTTTATGAGTCAATCAAAAGATAAAATAAAGTCTAAAATAGATATAGATAAAATTAGTAGGAAGTTTGAAACATTTTTAAGGCATCAGTTGCCCCAACATCTAAATCTCTCAAACTCTAAACATATAGCATTTGAAAGAGTTTTTTATCATTATTCTGATAATTTTAAAAGACTAGCAAGGAAATGTCCAGAAGAAGCAAACGAATTTATGGTTGAATTCATGGATAAAATTAAAAGAATAGGGAAATGGCGTAGACCAAGAGGAGTTGTTATAGTTCCAATTATACAAAATGGAAAAATTTTTCAGTACCCAAATGGGAAAATAAAATATAAGTTAGTCAATAAGAATAAACATTAAATTTTTTTAAGTGAATATTATTTGTTTATTATAGTATTAATATTAAAATAAAAAACAAACAATAAATATGTTTGTTTGAACGGTGATATTTTTTATTATAACTAGTTAGCTTCACTTAAAATGCCTGTAGGCATTTTAAGTGAAGCTAATGTGATTGTCAAGCAAAATTCAAAAGATAGCACAGCTAATATTGTCCAAGATAGTTTGAGTTTAGATGATTTTTTGGATGGAATAAGATTCATATCTGATTACATTTTATCACAAAAAAAGAGAAAAAACAATAGAAAAAATCGTAAAAGATATTCAAAATTAAAAAATATGAATCGAAAATCATACAATATATATTGTGACGAAAGTAGAGTTGAAAATACAGACTCAAATAAAATGGTTATTGGAGCATTGTTTTTGTCGCGTCCAAAAAAAGATAGGGTTGTAAATGAAATAAGGGAAATTTTCTCAAAGCATGATTTCAAATACGAATTGAAATGGTCGAAGGTTGGAAGAAAATATTCCGATCTATATAAGGAATTATTCGATTATTTTTTGGCGAACGAACATTTGAATTTTCGTGGAATAATAGTAGACAAGCGCAAAGTTAAGTTTAAAGAATATCATAATGGAAGCCTGGAGACGGCATTCTATAAGTTCTATTATATAATGATTAAGGCCAAGCTAGCGAGCCAAAACGAATACTATATATTTCTAGATAAAAAACCTTCAAGAGATAGAAATATTTTGAATGCCCTGAATCATTTTTTGGAATTTCACATTTTCAAAAATAAAAAGGATTGCAGAATAAAGCATCTTCAGGCGTATGATTCTGGTAATAATTTATTGATTCAATTAAGTGATTTTTTTACAGGCATGATTGGTTTTGCTTGCAATGACTACGATTTAAAAAATAGCTTTAAGTATGAAATGATTAAATATTTTGAGGAAAAAATTGCTAGAAAAGATTTGTGTCAGACATCTTTTTTGAGCGAGGATAAATTTAACATTTTTGTTTGGAAGGAAATTGATGAAAAAAGCTGAAATAATAATATTAGAAAATGAGAATCAATATCGGGATTTCTATAATAGTACTTTTATAGGGAAAGATTTTTCTATTGGAGATATCCCAATTTCTTTTATTGAAAAAGATTTTAATCACATATTTTTTGAGCCAGGCAAGGGTGGAGAATATAGGTTCAGTACTAGGAGAGCAAAGAGGATGTTATTTATAAAAGAAATATTGGCGGGAAATTTTAATACAGAATTGATGTATGAAGATGATCGAGGAACTTTTGCTATTTTTTGTTATGATTTAGAATGTGTTGTTTATTTGCGATCTCGCATTGGAAGTGGTAAGTTGCAGATGGGAACATTTTTTGATTTCGGAAGAAACCATAATAAAATGTATTTAAAACAAAAAAAGAAGTGTATAGAAATAACACTTCAGGAGTTGAAAAACAAATTGTGAAACCCTTGCGGGGGAAAGCTGTTATTTTTGGGTCAACAACCTTCCAGAAATACCGACAGCTTTACACTGTAAAGCTTAGCTAAAATATAGCATAAAATGACAATAAAATCAATAGTATGTATAATTGCGTAAAAACTTAATGAAAACAATTACTGGTTCAAAACTTTATTGTTAAATTTAATATCCAAATAAAGCTTGACGGGGTGGCTAAATATTTGCGGTATTTGACAAAAAATATCCTTGTGGTAATATATTACCACAAGGATATTTTAATTTAAATAAGCAAAAAAATATGAATAAGGGGGATAATTTAAAAAAATTCGGAAGACTTTTGTATGAACTCCGAATCAAAAAAGAATTTACGCTAAGAGAAATGTGTCGTAGGGTCGGATATGATCCGAGTAATTTTAGCAAAATTGAAAGAGGAAAAATATCGCCGCCGGCCGATAAAAAAATATTGAATTTATGGGCAAAGACTCTCGGATTAAAGAGCGGTACCAAAGAATTCGATAATTTTATATACAATGCCAATGTGGCCCAAGGGATAATTCCCTCTGAGATTATGGAAGAGAGAGAACTGGTGGCTAACTTACCGGCCTTTTTCCGAACGTTAAAAAATAAAAAACCAACCAAGGAAGACATGGATAAAATAATCAATTTCATAAAAAACTCCTAATATTGAGACAAATGAAATATAAAAACATAAAAATTGCTTTTATCAGCAACGGAGAAATAAAAAATAAAGCGGATAGTTTGAGGCTGAAATATTGGAAAAAAGGAATTCCTGTTGAAATAGAGGAGATAGTGGAGTTAAAAATGGGAATAGAAATAATTCCGATACCGGATTTGATGAGTCAATGCGGATTGGATGCTCAGATAGCATCTGATTTTAAATCTATCTATGTCGATCTGAAAAATTATGAAAACAATACGAGCAGATTCAGATTCTCTTTGGCGCATGAATTGGGGCATTTGGTTTTGCATAGGGTTTTTTATGAAAAATTAAATATTTCCAGTATGGATGAAATTTATGAATTTATGGAGGAAATTGATGCGGATGAATATTCATATCTTGAGACTCAAGCCAACAAATTTGCCAATTACTTTCTGGTGCCAAGAGAAGAACTTTCCAAAATAAGAGAAAAGATTTTAAGAGAAAAATTGAGTAAGAAGCGGGACATTTCTGTTTTTGATGAAAAAACATTAAACTCATATCTAGCTGGTCATATCGCTTCTTTATTTTCAGTTTCCTCCGGAACAGTCGAAATTGCTTTAAATGATCTGAATAATTTTAAAAAATAAACCCAATGAAAACAATCACCGGTTCAAAACTTTACGATTATATCCAATGTCCGCACAAGGTGTGGCGGGATGTTTACGGTCCGAAGGAAGAAAAAATAGAAGAAAAAAATCCCTTCGTGGAATTGCTTTGGAACAGAGGAGTGGCTCACGAAGAAGAAGTGGTGGCCAAGATGGGCGAATATTTGGATTTGCGCGAGGGAAAATTGCAAGACAGATTTGTCGAGACAATCAAAGCCATGCGCGAGGGCGTGCCTTTGATTTATCAGGGCGTGTTGGTGTATGGCAATCTTAAAGGTATTCCCGATCTTTTGCGTCGGATGCCGGACGGGAGTTATGCGCCGATTGAGATCAAATCGGGTATGGGATTTGCCGGAGCAAGCGATTTTAACGATGAAGAGGATTTGGAAAACGGAAACGGCAAGCCGAAGAAAACTTATGCCGTTCAGCTTTGTCTATATATTGAGCTTTTGAATATTTTGGGTTTTGGCAAATCCAAGCGGAGTTTTGTGATTGATGCCAGCGGTACGGAGAAAGAATATTTTTTAGACCAGCCTCTGGGAAAAATAAATAAGCAAACTTTCTGGGAATTTTATGAGGAGACCAAGGAACAAGTGGAAAATTTAATCAATAATAAAGTTCAAAACAAACCGGCCATGGCGGGCAGTTGCAAACTGTGTCCGTGGTACAAGAGTTGCAAAAAATGGTGCAAAGAAAATAAAGACTTGACCAATATTTTTTATCTGGGGCGCTCCAAACGAGATATTATCAACCAAGATTTGTATATCGAAAAAGTCGGAGAAATGCTCGAGTTGGATGTGCGGGAAGTGCTGGAGAGAAAAAAGCAAGATAAAAATTTCCTCAAAGGAGTGGGCGAAAAGACACTGGAAAAAATTATTGCCCGGGCGGATATTTTGGAAAACGGCAAGGGAGCGGTTTTGTACAGAAAATTGAATTTACCCGAAGTGAAATATGAATTGTTTTTTGATATCGAGGATGATCCGACACGGGAGTTTGTTTATCTCCACGGAGTGTACGAGCGGAGTCCGCAGGGGGAGTGGTTTTTGGATTTTACCGCCCGGGACGATTCTCGAGAAGCCGAGCGGGATGCTTGGCAAAGATTTTGGGATTACATCCGCTCATTGCCCGAGGATGATTTTGCGGTTTATTATTATTCTCCTCACGAAAAAAACACCTATTTCAAAATGCAAAAGAAATATCCGGAGGTTATCTCGATTGAGGAATTGGGCGCATTTTTCAGTAATCCCAAGGTGATTGATTTGTATAAAATAGTCTTAGCCGATACGGATTGGCCTTTGGGCAGTTATTCCATCAAAGAAATCGCCCAATATCTGGGCTTCAGTTGGCGGGACAAAACTCCTTCGGGCGCTTTGTCGATTCAATGGTTCAATCAATATTTGGAGACCGAAAAGCCCGAGGATTTGCAGAGAATTTTGGATTATAACGAGGATGATTGCAAGGCCACGCTGGTTTTAAAAGACGAGCTGGTCAGATTGGATGAATTGATTTAAAGAGGATAGTTTAAACTGCTTAAAATGACTAATTTGTTGTATCTATAAATATTTGTTTGACGTAAAAAAATAATCAATGTTATCCTGAAAGAGTAAAACTGTATCAAATTCGATGAAAAATAAATCAATTATTGTAATTTCTATAATGTTAATTTCGGCGATAGCGGGAATCGGTTTTTGGGTTGCAAAAAATCAAGAGGGAAGTAATGAAATTATTTTAAAAGAAAAAGCAGAAAACGATGTCGCTACAGAAGAATCGCAACATCTAAATCAAGAAAAAAAACAAGAATTTGTTGTCGATGTCGACATGAATGTTGATCATTGGCAAACAAAAGAAACGGAATTTTTTACAATCAAATTTCCAAAAGAGTGGTATTGGTTGGAATCGGATCCTGAAAAAACGGGATATCATTCACGAATGATTACAAATAATCCTAATTTTGATATAGATAAATATGCGGATATAGGGGTGGGGACCGGAGGTAATTATCCTTTAGAATTTGAAAATAAAAATGAGGTGGTTATTTCTTTTAGCGGAGCGGCAACATCCGATGCTGGTACTCCGCAACAAAGCATTGAGTCCGGACTTCGCGGAATAAGAGAGAATCATTTACAAGCAATATGTGAATATTCTTCTGATTTAACAGACTTACCCATTATTATTGCAAATTGTATTTTTGCGGATTCAAATTATCAAAAGGTGCAAACTTATTTTGTAGTTAATGAGAAAAACAAAATTTTCTTTTCGATTCGGACAACTGAAGATAATTTAGCAAAAAAAGAAATTTTTTATGAGATTGCAAAGAATATGATATTGAGTAAAGCTTTCTAAATTCGGCTTATTTTTGTTTTAGTAATATTTTTGCTAAAACTATGAAGCAGCTGAATTGCTTCTTGAGAATTTTTTAGCTCTTTGTCAATACAAATGTGGAGGTTCGTAAAAAATGAAAACGATATTTATTTGGTTGGTGATAAGTATAGTCGGGATTCTGAATGGAGATACTGTTTTCTCCGGTGACTTGAAATGTTACGGATATACATCCACAACAAGTTATTTTCAATGTGGTGCATATGGTAATTGTACCTGGTGGGCGGCCTTTATGCGTCCGGACTTGGCATCGGCCGGCATCAGCGGAGATGCCAGATATTGGTATAATAATGCCGGTGAACTTGGATTCAATCTTGGTATGGGCAATATCGACTTAAATTCAAATATATCAGCCCGTCTTTCCTCGGAGAGACGGTTTTTTTATCCTTTATAAACCTGATTTTATCCTGCGGTTTATGTCTTTAATTTTTTCAAAGAGTGTAAAATGGATTGGACTTATACACTAATTTGACATTTCTATTTATATATGTATAATAGATATGTAGATACCAAATGAACTACATATATAGAAAAAACAACTAAATAACTTATTTAAGAACTCATTAAATAACTCTTTTTTGTTTTGCAAAAAAGGGTTATGGTGGGAATTGTTTTTATGTCTAAAAGCAAGAAGGAGCTCAAGGTCAAAAAAAAGATAGGTTCGTCGTCATCTCTCTCCAAAAGAAAGTTTTTCAAAAGAAGCATTATGGTTTCTTTGCCCAATCTTATCGAATCTCAAACAGATTCATATAATTGGTTCTTGGAAAAAGGTTTTCAAGATTTAATCGACGAAATAAATCCCCTCAAAGATTCTTCGGGAAATTTGGAGGTAACTGTCTCGGATTTTTATTTGGATGAACCCAAATATATAGAGTCGGTTTCCAAAGAAAAAAATATTTCTTATGAAGCGCCGCTTAAAGCCAAAGCTTCCTTGCTGATTAAAAAAACCGGAGAAATAAGAGAACAGGAAATTTACTTGGGCGACTTTCCGATAATGACCGAAAGAGGAACTTTTATCATCAACGGAGTGGAGCGCGTAGTGGTGCACCAACTTATTCGAAGCCCCGGTGTGTTTTTTACTATGACTTACCAAAAAGGTAGGAAGACTTTCGGCGCTAAAATAATTCCCAATCGCGGAGCTTGGTTGGAAATCGACACCGATTCGGAAGGAGTTATCTCGGTAAAAATCGATCGTAAAAGAAAATTGCCGATCACTTCTTTGCTGAGAGCTTTCGGACAAAGTAACGCCATAATGAAAAAAGCTTTCGCCGATGTAAACAAGGGAGATATCGATTATTTGGAAACCACTTTGGCCAAAGATATTTGCAAAACTCAAGGCGAAAGTTACAAAGAAATTTATAAAAGAGTGCGACCGGGAGATTTTGCCACCGAAGAAAATGCCAAACAAATGATCGATTCGATGTTTTTTGATTTTGACAAATACGATTTCGGCAGCGTGGGACGATATCGTCTTAATCAGCGTTTGGAATTGAGCTTGTCGGATGACAAAGAAAATAGAATTTTAATGGTGGATGATTTGGTTTTGATTATCAAAGAAATTATTCGTTTAAATAACGATCCTTTAGCGCAAGCCGACGATATCGATCATCTTGGAAACCGAAGAGTGCGAGGGGTGGGCGAGTTGATTCAAAACAAATTGAGAGTCGGAATGGCCAGAATGGCCAGAAACGCCAAAGACAGGATGAGTACTTGTGATGTCGATACGGTAGTGCCGGGTCAAATCGTCAACTCTCGTCCGGTAGCGGCCGCAATTAAGGAATTTTTTTCCAGTTCCCAGCTTTCTCAATTTATGGACCAAGTCAATCCTTTGGCCGAGTTGGAACACAAGCGAAGATTGAGCGCCATGGGACCCGGCGGTTTGACCAGAGAAAGAGCCGGCTTTGAGGTGCGAGATGTGCATCATTCTCATTACGGAAGAATTTGTCCGGTGCAGACTCCGGAAGGTCCGAATATCGGATTGGTCGGTCAAATGGCCACCTACTCGCGGATAAATAAATACGGGTTTTTGGAAACTCCTTATTTGAAAGTGGTTCGAAGTGTTAAAAATAATTCCGAACTTTTGGAAAACAGAATTTTGGATGAAAATATCAACGGAATCGGCAAAAAAGGTGACTTTATCGATGCCAAAAAAGCCAAAGAATTAAGTAAAGCCGGTAAGGACGAGATCAGGGTCGTGCCTTTTATCAGTGAAGAAATAGAATTTATCGATGCGACCGTCGAGGACAGAAAGACCATTGCGCACGCCGGGATAAAAACCGATGATTATGGAAATATTATCACTAAAAATGCCGAGGCGCGAGTAAAGGGCCATCCTTCCATGATCGAAATAGACAGTATCGATTTTGTCGATGTTTCCGCTAAACAATGTATTTCGGTGGCGACTTCAATGATTCCTTTTTTGGAGCATGACGATGCCAATCGAGCTTTGATGGGTTCAAATATGCAACGTCAAGCAGTTTCTTGTGTTAATCCCGAAGCTCCGATTGTGGGTACCGGAATCGAGGACAAAGCGGCGGCGGACAGCGGTCAGGTGGTTTTAGCCAAGAAGGATGGAGAAGTAATCGTGGCCGATGCCGGTCGAATCGTAATCAGAGAAGAAAATCCGGCCGGAGCGAAAAATAAATTTTATAAAAGAGAATATGTTTTGCAGAGTTTTGCCAAGTCCAACGCTTTTACCAGTATGAATCAGATCCCGCGGGTAACGGTGGGAGACAAAGTGGTCAAAGGTCAATTATTGGCTGATGGCGCTTCTACCGATCACGGAGAAATCGCTTTGGGACAAAATGTGTTAACCGCTTTTATTCCTTGGGAGGGCTATAATTTTGAAGATGCTATGATTTTGTCGGAGAGATTGTTGCATGATGACAGATACAGCTCTATCCATATCGAGGATTTTTCGATTGATGTGCGAGATACCAAGCTCGGACCGGAAGTAGTTACTCGAGACATTCCCAATATCGGCGAAGACCGTTTAAAAAATTTGGATCAAGAAGGAATTATTCGAGTGGGGGCCGAGGTGGTTTCCGGTGATATCTTGGTCGGCAAAATCACTCCCAAAGGAGAGGGTGATTTGACGGCGGAAGAAAGATTGTTGCGAGCTATTTTCGGTGAAAAATCCAGAGATGTCAAAGATTCTTCTCTATATCTCTCTCACGGCAAACACGGTAAAGTGGTGGATGTGAGAGTTTTCTCCAGAGAACAAGGTGACAAACTTTCCACCGGTGTAATCAAAAAAATTCAGGTTTCCATTGCTCAGTTGAGAAGAGTGGCGGTGGGAGACAAATTGGCTGGAAGACATGGAAACAAAGGTGTTATTTCCAGAATCGCGCCGGTTGAGGATATGCCTCATTTGCCGGACGGAACTCCGATGGATGTTATCTTAAATCCTTTGGGTGTGGCCAGTCGTATGAATATCGGTCAGATTTTGGAAATTCATATGGGTTGGGCGGCTTCAAAACTGGGTTACAATGTGGCTACCCCGGCTTTGGACGGAGTGAACGAAGATGATATCAAAGCGGAATTAAAAAAAGCCGGTTTGCCGGAAAACGGAAAAGTAAGATTGGTTGACGGAAAAACCGGAGAATATTTCGATAATGAATCGACAGTCGGAGTGATGTATATTATGAAATTGAACCATTTGATCGATGACAAGATGCATATGCGTTCCATCGGACCTTATTCTTTAATTACTCAGCAACCCTTGGGCGGAAAAGCTCAATTCGGAGGACAGCGTTTTGGAGAGATGGAGGTATGGGCGCTGGAGGGTTACGGAGCGGCCTACTCTTTGCAGGAAATGTTGACGATTAAATCCGACGATGTTAGAGGAAGATCCAGCGCTTACGAGTCTATCATCAAGGGAGAAAAAATCAGCAGTCCGAGCATCCCGGCCTCTTTCCATGTATTGGTTAATGAATTAAAAGGCTTGTGTATGGATGTGGAATTGACAGGAATAAAAAAGAGTCAGGAAGATGAAGCATAAATAATTTATAATTTTTAAATAACTTCATAATATTTCAAGTTAGTTCATTAAACCAAAAATGGTTTTGACTAATCTTTTCCAAAACTTATGGAAAATAATACAGGAGTAAGTGATTTCAAAAGCGTCCGCTTAAGTCTCGCCAGTCCGGATAAGATCTTGGGTTGGTCCAGAGGCGAAGTAACCAAGCCCGAGACTATCAATTATCGGACTCAACGCTACGAAAAAGACGGTCTTTTTTGCGAAAAAATCTTCGGTCCGGCCAAGGACTGGGAATGTTATTGCGGAAAGTACAAAAGAATTCGTTATAAGGGAATAGTTTGCGATAAATGCGGAGTGGAAGTGACCAAATCCAGCGTGCGAAGAGAAAGGATGGGGCATATCCAATTGGCGGTGCCGGTTTCTCATATTTGGTTTTTGCGCAGTGTGCCTTCTCGAGTCGGTTTGGCTTTGGGTTTGTCTTATCAAAATTTGGAAAGAGTGGTTTATTTTTCCGCTTATATAGTTACCGGTGT
This sequence comes from Candidatus Moraniibacteriota bacterium, assembly GCA_036584565.1. Lineage (GTDB taxonomy): Bacteria > Patescibacteriota > Minisyncoccia > Moranbacterales > UBA9337 > UBA9337. The sequence goes on along the minus strand of JAZHDF010000082.1, from coordinate 34,086 downwards.
GGATGAAGAAAAGAAAAAAGACTTCCTTGATCAAGCTAAAAAAGAGTACAAAAATAAGATTAAAAAGGTTAAAAAAGAAATTAAAGACGAAGCCGAGGCTTCAGTTAAAGCGGAAGATATCAAAAGTCAATACGATTATATCGCCAATGAAGTCAAAAATTTAAAATTGTTTCAAGTTTTGTCGGAAGTGGATTATTTTAATCTTTCTTCTCAGGCCGGACAAGTTTTTACCGCCGGGATCGGGGCGGAAGCGATTCGTTCTTTACTCTCGGAGTTAAATATCGATTCTTCCATTACTCAATTAAAAAAGGAGTTGAACGAAGCCGGTAAGACCAATGATCAAAAAATAATTAGAAGAATCAAGCTTTTACAAGGCTTCAAGGATTCCGGTTTGGAATTGGAATGGATGTTTCCGACCGTTATCCCGGTTATTCCACCCGATCTTCGTCCGATGGTGGCTCTTAACGGCGGTCGTTATGCGACCAGCGATTTAAACGATTTGTATCGAAGGATTATCAACAGAAACAATCGCTTGAAAAAATTAATCAGTCTGGGGGCGCCGGAGGTTATCACCAGAAATGAAAAGAGAATGTTGCAAGAAGCAGTGGACTCTTTGTTTGACAACAGTATGCGTCGATCCCACGCTTCTGTAGCGGCTTCTACCGGACAAAAAAGACCTTTGCGATCTTTGGCGGATTCGCTCAAGGGAAAACAAGGTCGTTTTCGTCAAAACCTTTTGGGAAAAAGAGTTGACTATTCCGGTCGAAGCGTGATCGTGGTCGGACCGCAATTGAAACTTCATCAAGTCGGTCTGCCCAAAAAGATGGCTTTGGAATTGTTTAAACCTTTCATTATCAACAAGCTGATTGAAAAAGAGCATGCTCATAATGTCAGAATGGCCGGTCGAATGGTGGATACCGAGACGGAAATCGCTTATGAAATTTTGGATGATATTATTCGAAAGCATTATGTACTTTTGAATCGTGCTCCCACCCTCCATCGTCTTTCTATTCAGGCTTTTCAACCGGTGCTTATCGAGGGTAAGGCTATCCAGCTTCATCCGATGGTGTGTAGCGCTTTCAACGCGGATTTCGACGGAGATCAGATGGCGGTGCATGTTCCGTTGACTGACAAGGCTCGTGAAGAGAGCGCCAATATGATGCTTTCTTCCAAAAATCTTTTGAAGCCGGCCAGCGGCGATCCGATTACTATCCCGACTTTGGATATCGTTTTGGGTATTTATTATCTGACTCACATCAAAGAATCCCAAGATAAAAAAATTAAAGCTTTCTCTTCAATCGAGGAATCTTTGATGGCTTATCAATTGGGTCACTTGAAAATCAATTCCAATATCAAAGTTGTTATCAACGGGGAGCTATTGGAAACTTCGGTCGGAAGAATTATGTTTAACGAGCTTTTGCCGGAGGAATTGAGATTTGTCAATGCCGAGATGACCAAAGGGGAATTAAAGAAGATAGTTTCCAAAATGATTGTGGCGGTCGGTCAAGAGCGAACAGCCGAATTTGTCGATAGCGTAAAAAACTTGGGTTTCAAAGCGGCCGGAAAATCGGGAATAAGTTGGGGAATGGACGATTTGGCGGTACCCAAAGAAAAAGGCAAAATCCTGAAGGAATCGGAAGACAAAATAAATCTAGTGATGGATCAATACAATATGGGTCTTTTGACCGCCGAAGAGAAGAAAAATAAATCGATTGAAATTTGGAACGAGGCCAAAAATAGAATAACCGACAAAGTGCGAGAAACTTTGGACAAAGAGGGTCCGGTTTATGCCATGGTGTATTCCAAGGCGAGAGGAAGCGAGTCGGTGGTGGTACAGATGACCGGTATGAAGGGTTTGATGGCCGACGCCAGCGGTGAAACGATGGAATTGCCGGTCAAGAGTTCCTTTAAAGAAGGCTTGAATGTGTTGGAATATTTTATGTCCACTCACGGAGCCAGAAAAGGTATGGCCGATACGGCTCTTCGAACCGCGACTGCCGGATATTTGACTCGTCGCTTGGTGGATGTGAGTCAGGATATTGTGGTCAGAGAAGAAGACTGCGGAGACAAAGAAGGCGCATATTTGTACAAAGAGGATTCCGACAGAATCGGTCAAAGTTTTGCCGACAGAGTAGCCGGAAGAACTCTCTTGGAGGATGTAATCGATCCCAAGAGTAAGAAAAAATTGGCCGGTAAAGGTGAATTGGTGACTTCCGAACAAGCCAAGGAGATTGAAAAATGCAATATTGAAAAAGTTAAAATCAGAAGTGTGGTGAGTTGTAAAACCAGAGTCGGTGTTTGTCAAAAATGTTACGGATTGGATCTGGGTAGAGGCGGATTGGTCAAGAAAGGTGAAGCAGTCGGAATTGTGGCGGCTCAAGCAATCGGAGAGCCCGGCACCCAGCTTACCATGCGTACTTTCCATATCGGAGGAGTAGCCGGTTCGGACATCACCCAAGGTTTGCCTCGAGTAGAAGAAATTTTTGAAGTGCGTCCGCCCAAAGGAGAAGCTTTGATTTCGGAAGTGAGCGGAAATGTAAGAAGTATCGAGACTGACGCCAAAGGTAAATATACCACTATCAAAATAGAATCAGCCCAGGATAAGAATGAGATAAAAGAATATCAACTTCCTTCCAATGCCACGATCAAAGTTTCCCAAGGTGAATTGGTGCCGGAAGGCGCAGTTTTGTCCGAAGGGCATATCGATTTGAAGAAGCTTTACAAAGTGATGGGGTATGAAGCGGTCCATCGTTATATCGTTCGGGAAATTCAGGAAATTTACGCTTCCCAAGGAGAGGGTATAAATGATAAGCATATTGAGGTTATTATTCGACAGATGTTGAGCCGGATAAAAGTTGATGATTCGGGCGAGACTGAATTGTTGGCGGGCGATGTGGTCAGTCGAGAGAGGTTTGAAACGGTCAATGAAAAGGCCAAGGGTAAAGGAAAGAAATCAGCCAAAGGCAAGCCGGTTATTCTCGGAATTACCAAAGTAGCGCTTTCCACCGAATCATTCTTGAGCGCAGCTTCCTTTATCGAGACTGCCAGGGTATTGATCAATGCTTCCGTAGAGAGCAAAGAAGATACGTTGAAAGGTCTCAAGGAAAATGTGATTATCGGAAGATTGATTCCGGCCGGAAGCGGTTTTCGCGATAATGAATAAGAAAGTTGACATTTGCGCGAGAGGTTGTTAAGCTGGTAGTAATCAGTGTAAGGTGAAATAATTATTTCCCCGAAAAGTTTCTTTTTCTCCGGCCTTCCATTTCATCCGGCAGCTGCGAAAAAAAATCCTTTTCGGGGAAATAATTCAGTTTTTCCGGTTCGAAGAATAATTTTTGCCCGATAGCGTTTAGTTTAATTACAATCAAAAAAGTCCCGAGGTGTTTCGCCTTCTAATCGAGAAGGATAAGACATCTGATAAACTTACCAAAGTCGGACTTTTTTGGTAAGTTTATTTTTTTAATAATTTAGAGCAGTTTTTATCTCACGCAGATATTGATTGTTTAAAAAAAATATGGAATATGAAATTTGTTATCTCATCGGAGAGTCAAAAGAGGCTGATTTGGAAAAAATCAGACCGGAGATCGAAGGTATAATCACCAAGCATAAAGGTGTTTTTTCAGAGGGGGAATTTTTGCGCAAGAGAAGGATGGCTTATGAAATCAAGGGGGAAAAGAGAGGCACTTATGTGGCAAGAAGATTTACCATCCCTTCCAAGGATGAGCGGGAGGAATTGTATCCGGATTATGATATAATGGGAGAAATAAACAAAGAATTGCGTTTTAATCAAAATCTTTTGCGTTATATTTTGATTAAAACCGACGATTTACCACCTTTGAAAGATTTGGAATTGAGCGAAGAAAGAGTTACGGAGGAAAAAAGGGAGTTTAGAAAAGAAGAAAAGCCGAAAGTGGAAAAGATAACCGAAAAAGTTGAAGAAAAAAAAGCGGAGGTTGTTACCGTTGAGAAGGAAGAAGTAAAGGAGGAGCAAGTCGAGGAGGTTGAGGAAGTTAAGGAAGAAAAAGCAGAGAAGAAGGAAGAGAAAATCGAAGAAGCTGCGCCGAAAGAAAAAAAAGCCGAACCGAAGAAAAAAGTTGCCAAGAAAAAAGAAGCGGAAAATATTTTGGGAGACGATATTGACGAGAAGCTGGATGAAATCCTAAATATATAATTCTTAAATCGAAAACAACAACTCGGGTTTTTGTTTTCAAAAAAATATGAATATCAATAAAGTAACTTTGGTGGGACGGCTAACTCGCGATCCGGAAATCAGAACCACCAATACCGGTTCGACCGTGGCCAGTATTTCTTTGGCAACCAACAGTTTTTGGACCGACAAAAACGGACAAAAACAAGAAAACACCGAATTCCATAATATTGTAATTTTCGGAAAATTGGCCGAAGTGGCCGGTCAATATCTGGTCAAAGGTCAAGAAGCTTTTTTTGAGGGAAGATTGCAAACCAGAAGTTATGTCGGCAAGGATAATGTGGAGAGAAGAGTGACGGAAGTGGTGGCTACAGAGATGCAATTCGGAGCCAAACCGCAAGGGGCCGGACAAGGCAACTATAATTCCGCTCGACCGGCAAGCAACAATGTCGCTCCGGCCAACCAAAATCAAAATCAAAGTCAAAATGCTCCGGCCAACAATCCGGCCCCCGCTCCGGCAGAGGAAGAAATTCCGACTATCAATCTGGATGAAGAGCAAGAAGAGATAAAGATAGAAGATGTCCCGTTTTAATTAAATAATGAAATAGGTAGGTTATATAAGTAAAATAAGCTTGTTATATTAAATTATATCTAATATATATTTAAGCCATAAAAAAATGATAGAAAAAAAGACTTGTCAGTTTTGCCAGGATAAAGTTGATAAAATAGATTACAAAAATGCCGATTTATTGAGAAGATTTGTCAATTCTCAGGGAAAAATTTATCCTCCTCGAAGATTCGGAACTTGCACCAAGCATCAGCGAATTTTGACTCGGGCGATCAAGCGATCGAGAATAATGGCGATAACGCCGATTGTTATTAAATAAGATCCAAGCTTCAAGAAACAAGAAGCAAACACCTGCCTGCCGGCAGGCAGGAATTAAAAAATAAAAAATTCAATTTTTTGTTTAATGGTTCAATATTTGTAAATTGTTTGGAAATTGTATCTTGGAATTTGTGTCTTGGATAAATTATGTTAAACATTTCAAAAATAAAAGCGGGGAAAAATATCGTAGTGGAGGGCGAGCCTTTCAAGGTTATTTGGGATGAGCATTCCAAGACGGGTCGAGCCGGCGCGGTTTTACGAACCAAATTAAAAAATTTGGTTACCGGCGCGGTTTTGGAAAAAACTTTTCAGGGAGCCGACAAAGTGGATGAGGCGGATATAGAAAAAACTTACGCCCAATATCTTTATCAGGACGGAGACGGTTTTACCTTTATGGATACGGCCGATTATGAGCAATTTTTTCTAGCCAAGAAAGTTATCGGAGAAATGGCCGATTATTTGGTGGAGGGAGTGGAAGTTTCAATTATTAATTTTAACGGTAATCCCATCAATATCGAATTGCCGGTCAAAGTTGAGTTAACGGTAGTCGAAGCGCCTCCGGGAATCAAAGGCGATACCGCTTCGAGCGGAGATAAATTGGTAACGGTGGAAACCGGCGCCAAGATAACCACTCCGTTATTTATCAATAAGGGCGATAAAATTGTCGTTAATACCGAAAAGGGTGAATATGTTTCTCGCGCCTAGTTTTTTCGGCTGTAGGATTGAGGTTGCTATATTTTCGGATTTTTAAAAAAAGTATTGTTTGACAAAGTCGGCTTTTTGCTATATAGTTAATCTATAAAAAAGCCTCTCAAGGCTTTTTAAAAAAGGTTTAATTCTCAAGCCTTAAATTTAAAAAAAAATGAAAAAAATTTACGATTTTATTTTGGACGCCAAAGCGGAATTGATAAAAGTCAATTGGCCGACCAAAAAACAAGCTCTGAATTATACGTTGATAATAATCGGAGTCAGTTTGGCGGTAGCTTTGTTTTTGGGCGGGTTGGACTATTTATTCGGGATGATTTTAAAGAAGTTTATTATAAAGTAGTTTGACTATTTCACGGTATTTAATTTTTTTATCTATTTAATAATTTTACCAGTTACTAATTACTAGTTACTGATTACTAAATATATGGCAAAGCAAAGTCAACACCACGGTCGTTCTTGGTATGTCTTGCATACTTATTCCGGTTACGAAGATAATGTGGCTTACAATTTGAAGCAAAGAATCGAATCTATGGATATGCAGGATTTGATTTTTGATGTTATTGTTCCCAAAGAGAAAAAAATAAAGATCAAGGGCGGAAAAAGAGTGACAGTGGAAGAGAGAATTTATCCCGGATATGTATTGGTGGACATGATCGTGACCGATGCTTCCTGGTATGTGGTGCGTAACACTCCCAATGTGACCGGATTTATCGGATTGGGAACCACTCCGACACCTATCAGTATGGAAGAGATAAATAATCTCAAAAAAAGAATCGGGGTGGCTGAGCCTAAATATAAGATTGATATCAAAGAGGGTGAGTCGGTTAAAATTATCGACGGACCGTTTAAAGAGCATGAAGGAAAAATCAAGGAAATTGACGAGGAGAGGGGTAAGGTTAAGGTTTCAGTCTCAATTTTCGGTCGTGAAACTCCGGTCGAATTGGACTTTTTACAAATTAAGAAAATCTAGCGATTTTTTACCAATTACGAATTTATAAGAATATACAAATAAGTTATAAGATTAAATTATTTATTACTAGTTACTGATTACCGGTTACTAGTTACCAGAAATATATGGCAAAAGTAAAAACTGTTATAAAACTTCAAATACCGGCCGGCAAGGCCAATCCGGCTCCTCCGGTGGGACCGGCCTTGGGTCAGCACGGGGTCAATATTCAAGATTTCTGTTCCCAGTTTAACGATAAAAGTAAAGAGCGAATGGGAGACATTGTGCCGGTGGAAATTTCCGTTTATGAAGACAGAAGCTTTTCTTTTATAATGAAGACTTCTCCGGCAGCCGATTTGCTAAAAAAAGCGGCCGGTGTAGAGAAAGGTGCCGGCAATCCGCTTAAAGATAAAGTGGGCAAGGTTACCAAAGCTCAAGTAAAAGAAATCGCCGAGAAGAAAATGGAAGATTTGAATGCGGATGATATCGAAGGAGCGATGAAAATTATCGAGGGAACCGCTCGATCAATGGGGATTAAGGTTGAATAAAGACGACACTAATTTGCAAATATTACGCTAATGACTCGAATTGTGATCGGGAAGTTGGGAATTTGGGAGGTTAAGAATTTAAGAAGCAAAATAATCAATTTAATTTGTGGGAGTATTACGTAATTAATTACGTAATATGCAAGGACCACGAAAAATAATGAGAAGAGGAAAAAAATATAAGGAAGTGGCGGAGAAAATCGAGAAAAAAGTTTATTCCGTCGAAGAGGGTTTGGCGCTGGTAAAGGAAAATAAAGTGGCCAAATTTGATGAGTCGATCGAGGTTCATGTTAAAACCGGCATTGATCCCAAAAAAGGCGACCAGCAGCTCAGAGGTTCGGTGGTTTTTCCTCATGGAACCGGAAAAAGCAAGCGAATCGGGGTAATTACTTCTACCAAAGCCAAAGAAGCCAAGGAGGCCAAGGCGGATGTGGTGATGGGAGAGGAAATGATCGATGAAATCAAGAAAGGAAAGTTGAATTTTGATATTTTGGTGGCTACTCCGGAGATGATGCCCAAACTTGCTCAAGTGGCCAAAATTTTGGGACCGAAAGGTTTAATGCCCAATCCTAAAACCGATACTGTAACCGACAAGGTTAAGGAGGCGGTGGAGATGCTTAAGAAGGGAAAAGTGAGTTTTAAAAATGACAATACCGGCAATGTCCATCAAGTAATCGGAAGAGCTTCATTTGAAGTGGCTCAGTTGAAAGAAAATTTGGAGGTGTTTGTCGAGGCTTTGGAAAAATCCAAACAAGAAGCTGTTAAAGGAAAATTGATAACCAAAATCGTGATTTGTTCAACTATGGGTCCCGGAGTGGAGGTTAGATAATCTGAGAGAAAAAATCTTTAAATAAAAAAACCGCCTGTTTTAAGGGGCGGTTTTTTGTTTGATAAATATGTTATAATGTAGAGGTAATTTAAATATTTTTAAAAATTTATGCAAATTCCCGATCCAATCTTGGAGATAGAAAAAGTCGCCCAAAAGGCGGATGAAAAGTTGGTTTATTATCAACAAACGGCAGTCCATCGTTATCCGATCTTATTTTCCTTTTTGGCGGTCTTCAGTACCGCTTCGATTATTTACGGTTTTGAGTTGATTTTAAGCCGGGTGGATTTTTTTAAACAATATCCTTTTGCCTTGATTTTGATCGGCACAGTAGTCTTATTTTTTACCGGGATGCTCTATAAAGCATTGGGAGTAAAAAAGGATTTGGAATAAGAATTGACTTTTTGGGATATTTTTTATAATTTAATAAGGAGTTCCTTACGAATAATCAAAAGAGGGGGAGAGGAAAATGAAATATTTTTTTGACAGTGGCAAAAAAAGTGACAAATTTTTAAATCTTTTATTTTGGCTGCCATTTCTAATTTTGGAGGCGGGAGATAATTGCGGGGACGAATACAATAAGGAATGTTGTTTATTTGCGACACTCGGGACAGTTTTGCCGGTGATTACATTTTTTTTATCCGTAAAATTTGATTGGAAGATTTTAATCTTGGAAAAAGATACTTTAAATGTTTTTTTTGCCTTTAATTTGGGCGGGTGGTTTTTGGGAATAATTTATTTTCTGGCGGTTTATCTTCTAGTCGGATTATTTTCTCAGCTGGTTATTAAGTCGCATTGGGACATGGGTATTTTTTAGTCTTTTTTTTGCATCAAGTCGGACCAGGGAGGATCCGGCTTTTTTTTATTTCCAAAAATATCGAGGTATGCTAATATTAAGATATGGAAAATAAAATAACTATCCATACCGATGGCGGTTCGCGGGGCAATCCCGGGCCGGCCGGAATTGGTATTTGGATTTCCGCTCCCAAAAGCGGACTTGCGGGGGATATCGACAAAAAATATGGAGAATGTATTGGAATAAAAACCAATAATGACGCCGAATATGAAGCGTTGATTTTCGGTTTAAAAAAAACCAAGGCGCTAATCGGCAAGACCAAAGCCAAGGAGTTTCAAATTGAGTGTTATGCGGATAGCGAATTGATGGTCAAGCAATTAAATCATCAATATAAATTGAAAGAAGAAAGGATTCAAAAATATTTTATCGAAATTTGGAATTTAATGCTGGACTTTAAAAATGTTAAATTTTTTCATATTCCCCGTGAAAAAAACACCGTGGCGGACAAGTTGGTTAACGAGGCGCTGGATAAGGGGGCGACCCAAATAAATCAATTGCCACTCGAATAATTCGAATTAAAAACAATCCAGATATTTTTTTAGAATTTTTAAATTTTTTAAAATGGGTCCGATAAAAAAAGATTTGTATTATCCGGAATTATCATATAAATTGACCGGCATAATGTTTAAGGTTCATAATGAATTGGGAAGATTTAAAACAGAAAGACAATACTGTGATTTGTTCGAAGAAAAATTAAAGTTAATAAAAATTGATTATACGAGGGAGTCTGAATTAAAAAATATTTTTAATAATGCAAAAGAAAATGGGAACATACCGGATTTTATTATTAAAAAGATTATTATAATAGATTTTAAAGCTAAAAAGTTTATAACAAAGAATGATTATTTTCAAATGTTAAGATATTTGGAAGTATCCAATCTTCCATTGGGCTTGATAGTAAATTTTAGACATACATATTTAAAACCAAAAAGAGTAATAAATTCCAAATTTCATTCGAATTAGAGTCATTCGCGTGTTATTTGATAAATTAGAGTCGCATATGAAAAAAAGAAAAAAAATATTAATTTGGGTAACTTTGTTGGCGGTTTTGGGCGCCGGCGCTTTTTATTATTTTAAGCCCAAAGATACAGGACCGGAATACACCACGGAAAAAGCGATCAGGACCGATTTAAAGCAGACCGTTTCCGTAACCGGTGAAGTGGTTGATATTGTAAAAGCCGATGTTTCGCCGGAAATAAGCGGTACGGTGGAAGAGTTAGTGATAGAAGTCGGAGATAGAATTGAAAAGGGGCAAAAGATTGCCAAGATTAATGATTCCGTAGTGCGAGCACAATTGAACGAGACGTTAATCGCTCTTCAAATTCAACAAGAACAGCTGGATTTAAAGAGGAGAAAATGGGACGAATTAAAGCCGGAAGAGAGAGAGGCGGCTAAATTGGCGGTGGAAAGCGCGCGCGCCGCCACCTGGACATTGCAAAAACAAATGAAAAAAAATATCGTGTATGCTCCTATCGACGGAGTTATTGCCAAAAAATATTTAGCACAAGGGGAAATGGCCACTATGGGGAAACCGCTGGTGACCATTTCGGGAGAAAAAGGTTTTGAAATTGAAGCGGATGTACCGGAGTCCGATATTGATAAAATAAAAATCGGTCAAAAAGGACAGGCGACTTTTGACGCTTTCCTTTCCGATGAAATATTTGAGTTTGAAGTTACGGAGATTGAGCCAGCCGCCACCATTATTCAAGATGTGGTTTATTATCGGGTGACTTTCAAAATTTTGACCGAAGACGAGAGAATTAAATCCGGGATGAGTACCGATATCGATATTTTGACAGCCGAAAAGAAAGACGTCTTGGCAATCTCCAATCAAGCTATAAAAAATGAAGATGGCAAACGTTATGTGGAAATTTTGGAGATAGGCGCCGATCAAGAAAAAACTGTCAGAAGAGCGGATGTCAAGGCGGGATTGCGGGGAGACAGCGGTCTGACGGAAATCGTTACCGGTTTAAACGGGGGAGAAGAGGTGGTAACTTTTACAAAAGAAGGGAAGTAGTTAATAATAATCGGTAACTGGTAATTAAAGAAAAATTAAGAATGAAGAATTAAGAATGAATAATTGGTAATGAGGGTATTTTGTCATCAAGTCATCAGTCAACCGTCATCGAAAAAATACCAATATTTTTGCCGGCGCGAAGCCTCCCTCTGTCATTTCGACCTTGTGGAGAAATCTAGATCTCTCGACTCCTCCTCCAGTTGGCGGATACGCTCGAGATTACACGTGCGGTTTGTCATTGCGAGGAGGTACTCCGACGTGGCAATCTCGCACAAGACTGCTGCGCAATTTCCGAGTACGGAAATTACTCGCAGAGACGATCTATTTTTATTTTTGTAAAAAAAATCCTCCGCCAGTTGACTCGTAATCGATAATTATAAATATTTGTTATTTTGAATTTTTATTTAAAAATTACAAAATTTTCAATCCATATGTCAATTCCGATTATTAAAGCAAATAAAATAAGTAAAACTTACACTAACGGCGAAGTGGAAACTTTGGCTTTACGCGAGAACTCTTTTGAAATCGATAAGGGCGAATTCGTTTCCATTATGGGACCGAGCGGAAGCGGTAAGTCCACTTTGATGCAAGTCTTGGGTTTATTGGATCGACCGACAGGGGGAGAATATTTTTTGGAAGGTAGGGATACCGGCACTTTTTCAGATGATGAATCGGCGGAAACTCGAAACAGTAAAATCGGTTTTATTTTTCAAACTTTTAACCTCCTCCCCCGTACCACCGTTTATGAGAACGTGGAATTGCCTCTTCTTTACAATCACGATATCAGCAACAAGGTGAATGAGGGTAAGATAAAGGAAGCGCTAAAAGCGGTGGGAATGGAGCATCGAACTTATTACTACTCCAATCAACTTTCCGGTGGCGAAAAGCAACGAGTGGCGATTGCGCGGGCTTTGGTAACCGATCCGGAGATAATTTTTGCCGACGAGCCGACCGGAAACCTTGATTCCAAAAGCGGGACTCAGATAATGCAAATTTTACAAAAATTGAACGATGCCGGTAAGACGATTATTCTTGTGACTCATGAAACTTTTACCGCTCAGCACGCCAAGCGAATTCTTTTTGTCAAAGACGGTTTGATTGTTGCGGATGATCCGGTTAAAGAAAGGAAAATCGCGGTGGATGGAGAACTTTTGAAATAAATTTCACATAACACATAACACGTAACATTAAAGCATATAACATATAGCGCATAACATGTAATATAAAATTCTATAACACAATGTTATTTAAATTAAATGTTTAATGCCCCCATGCTTCATGCTATATGTTTTATGTTTCATGATTAATGTTTAATGTAATTATTCCCATAAAAATTTCTTTTAAAAATCTGATGGCGGCCAAGTTCCGCTCCTTTTTAACTATGTTGGGAATTATTATCGGAGTGGCTTCGGTGATTATAATTTTTGCCGTCGGTCAAAGCGCTCAAGAGTTGATTTTGGATCAAATTAGAGGAGTGGGCTCTAATTTAATCGGAGTTTTACCCGGCGCTTCGGATGAAAAAGGTCCGCCGGCTTCGGCTGTGGGTGTGGTGGTGACCACCTTGAAATATGACGATCTCTTGGAACTCAAAAAACCTAAAAACGTGACCGGGGTGGAAGCGGCCGCCGGATATCTGATGGGTACGGCGATATTGGAGAATGACGAAGAAGAACTCGGCGTTTCTTTTACCGGGACAACGGCCGACTATTTGGAAGTGGAAAGTACCGAAATTGAAAAGGGGAGGTTCATAAGTGAGGATGAGGAAATTAATTTGTCGCGAGTGGCCGTTTTGGGAGCTTCTTTGGTTAAGGATGTTTTTGGCGACACGGACCCTTTGGGTAAAAAAATAAAAATCAAGGATTATGATTTTACGGTTATCGGGGTTTTACAAGAAAGAGCCTCGGCCGGATTCGGGGTTTCCAGCCAGGACGAAACCGTTTTCATTCCTCTGGCTACCGCCCAGAAATTATTGATGGGGATAAATCATTTGGGTTATATCCGGCTAAAAATAGATTCGGAAGAAAATATCCCGATTGCCAAAGAAGATGTAAAAAATGTTTTGAGAAATCAACATGATATTGATGATCCGGAGGACGATGATTTTTCGGTCAGAGATTGGGCTTCGGCCATAGAAATATTATCAACCGTAACCGATGCAATGCGTTATTTTCTTTTGGCGGTCGGGACAATTTCTTTGATAGTCGGCGGAGTGGGAGTGATGAATGTGATGTTGATTGCCGTTAATCAAAGGATAAACGAGGTTGGACTGAGAAAAGCCGTGGGCGCCAAAAACAGCGATGTGATGATTCAATTTTTGATCGAATCGGCCACCATTTCTTTTATCGGCGGGGTGTGGGGCATAATTTTGGGAATCGCGGTTTCTTATCTGGTTTCGATAATTATCAACTTGTTGGGTTATGATTGGCAATTTATTATTTCTCCGATTTCGATTTTGGTGGCGGTTTCGGTTTCCGTTTTAATCGGGATATTTTTCGGACTTTACCCGGCGGTTAAGGCTTCCAAAATCAGTCCGATGGAAGCTTTGCGCTATGAGTAGCGCAAAGCTTAATAACCAATAAATTAAATTACAAAAAACAAATAATAATCAAATTACAATAATCAATTATGATAAATAAAAACAGACAAACAAAAAATCATAAATTTGATTTAGAGGATAGAACATTGGAATTTGCAAAAAGAATCATTAGAATGTGCAAAGTTCTTCCTAGTAATACTGTAAATTTCAAGTTAATTGATCAAATTATTCGATCTGCTGGCTCAATTGGTGCAAACTACAGAGAAGCCAATGATTCGTTGAGTAAAAAAGATTTTTTAATGAGAATTAAAATAGCTCGCAGGGAGGCAAAAGAAACCGAGTTTTGGTTAAATCTAATTATAGAGGCAAATAAGGACTTGGAATATAAAATAAGTGGTTTATTAACTGAATCTATGGAAATAAAAAAGATATTATCTTCAATTATAATTAAATCAGAAGATAGAAAAAAGTAATTTGGTTATTGTAAATTGGCCATTTGTAATTTATTTGGAAATTGTTTTTTGGTTATTGGTTTATTTTTATGTAATATGCAAAAGTTTTTAACTTCAATTAAATTAGCTTTGCGAAATTTATACGGCAGTAAAGCGCGAACCGCTCTGTCGCTTTTGGGTATCGTAATCGGAGTAACTTCGGTTATTTTGATTTTGTCTTTGGGTAACGGCCTAAAAGGTTTTGTGGTGGCTCAAGTGGAAAGTTTCGGAACGGATATTGTCGAGATTGAAGTTAAGGTGCCACAGACCTCTCAAATTTCTTCTCAGAATGTTTCCTCAATGGCAGGCGGAATGCAAATCACCACTTTAAGCATGGAAGATGCCGAGGAGGTGGCTAAGTTGCCCAATTTGGGGGATTGGTATGGTGGAATTCTCGGTCAGCAAATTGTTTCTTACGAGGGAGAAAACGAACAAACTTTTATTTTCGGAGTTTCGGCCGGAATGATGGCGGCCGACAGCGGGGCGGAATTGGAAAAGGGTTCTTTTTTTCTCGAAGAGGATGATCGGGATTTGAAGCAGGTAGTTGTCTTAGGAAGCAAAACCAAAGAATTGTTTTTTCCCAACGAAGAGGCGGTGGGAAAAAGCATCAAAGTCGGAAAAAAGAAATTTAAAGTAATCGGAGTGATGAAAGAACGGAGTTCGGCCGGAGGCTTTGATTTTAATAAAATAATATATATCCCGGTCAGAACGTTGCAAAAGAAAATTATGGGCATCGATCATATTCAATTTGCCATTTTTAAAGTAAAGGATATGGATAAAGTTGAGCAGACCATGGAGGAAATGCGAGCTCTTATGCGAGACAGGCACGACATTGAGTATGACAACGAGCAAGATAAAAAAGACGGGATTGATGACGATTTTGCGGTGATTTCGATTGCCGAGGCCAAGGAAATTTTAGACAAAATTTTTAATGTGATAAATTATCTTTTGCTGGCTTTAGCTTCAATTTCCTTGGTAGTGGGCGGAGTGGGAATAATGAATGTGATGTATGTGGCGGTAACCGAGCGCACTCGGGAGATCGGTTTGAGGAAGGCGGTGGGCGCCAGGAACAGGGACATTCTTTGGCAGTTTATTTTTGAAGCGATATTTTTGACTTTTATCGGCGGAGTGATCGGAGTTGTCCTGGGAATCATATCGGCCCGATTCGCAACCTATTTTATTTCATCTTATGGTTGGGGAGTGGTTTTCGATGTTTCCAAAAGTTCGGTTTTGCTGGCGGTGGGATTTTCGATGTTTACGGGATTGGTGTTTGGATTTTATCCCGCTCGTCGAGCATCTCAATTGACTCCGGCGGAAGCGATTAGAAAAGAGTAGGATTTTATAAATTTTTTGCCCCGCAGTAACTTGTATAATAATTATCTGTATCGTATTGATTTTTGTTTTGTTATGCTTTAACATAAAAATGGAAAGAAAATGAAGCTATAAAATATTTGAAAAAGGAGGATTTTATGGGAAAATTAATATCTATTTTTTCCAAGAGGGAAGATTTTTTCAATCCTGATAAAATAAGCGATGATTTTACTCAATTGCTTAAAATCGTTTCGGAGAATGCTCAAAAAAAGAAAACTCCAAGCGATATAAACATCGTGATAAATCCAAAGGAGTTTGTTCTTTCTGAAATGAGTTCTTTTTTGGTCAAAAACAAGATGATTGACCCGGATATTTTTCGTTGCACCCTGTATGTTTCGGGAGTTGTTTCTTGCTATTTTAAAAATATTCCTGAAAGCTATTACGCCTCGGATTATTTTTTGAAAGGCATTGAAGAAAATAATCCGGAAAGTGTCAGGAGGGGTGCGGATTTTTGTTTTTTGCTCTGCACTTTTTTCCCTGAAAGAGGAAATCGGAGAATGATGAAGACGGAAGATTATCTAAAAATGGGAAAAATGATGTACTTTTATTTTTATGATATTACCCGAAAAACAATCGGGTTGAGTATGGGAAATAATTTTGTCACTATGGTGGAGGTGGCAAAAGAAGTTATTATTCAATAGTATAATTTGAAAAACTTATTAGCACTCGGACTTGACGAGTGCTAATTTTTTGTTATAATTGAATCGGTACAGGATAAAATATTTATTTTTATAAGGTTTATAAAGTCATATGAATCAAAGGCAAGAAAAAATTTTGGAATGTATTGTGGAAGAATATACTTCAACGGCTGTGCCGATCGGTTCAAAAATTTTGGTCGAAAAGTATAAGATCAAAGCCAGTCCGGCTACGATTAGAAGCGAAATGGCGGAATTGGAAGACGAGGGGTATCTTTATCAACCGCATATCAGCGCCGGCCGGATTCCTACCGACAAAGGTTATCGATATTTTGTGGAAGAGTTGATGAGGGATCGGGAATTGAGCAAGCGGGAACAAATAAAGTTACAAGAAGAACTTTTGAAACTAAAAGCTCAAAATATGAGACTTTCTCGAACCAGCGCCAAGTTGCTTTCCGGGATTACCGGCAATTTGGCGATTAGCGGAATTTTGGACAAAGATGAATTTGATGATTTTGGAATGAGGGATCTCTTGAGCGAGCCGGAGTTTCAAAAACTGGACGATGTCTGTCGCTTGGCGGAGACAATGGATTATATTGATGAGATGTTTGATAAAATCGTTAAGGAGATGAAAGAGGGGGAAACCAAGATATTTATCGGAGCGGAAAACCCGATCGGGAAAATTTCCAACTGTTCAATGATAGTTTCGCCTTATAAATTGAGCAACGGGCAAAGAGGGGTGCTGGCCTTGATCGGACCCAAAAGAATGAAGTATGCTAAAAATAAATCATTGATTGAATATATAAAGAAGATGTTGGGAGCGAGTGGGGTGGTGATTATCGTTATTGGAAGTTTTGGGATTATATTATCTTGAGCAGATGTTTAATAATTTCAAATTTTGAATTTCAAATTTTAAATAAATTTCAAACGTGTTAATTTCAGAATTATAAAATTAAAATATTGAATCGAAATTCAAAATTCTAAATTCAAAATTTAAGAATAATATTATGCAAAAAGAAAATAAAAAAGAAGAAATAACGATGGAAGTAGAAAAAGGTTGTAATACCCAACTTACTATTAAAGCAGCTGTTTTTAATAAGGAAAGAAAGGTTTTATTGCTCAGGCGGGCAGATGAGGGGATAAAAAATGCTAAAAAATACGACTTACCAGGCGGGTGGCTTGAAGAAGGGGAAAGTGTGGTGGATACATTAAAAAGAGAAATCAAAGAAGAAACTGGATTGGTGGATATAAGTATTGGTGATTTAATAAGATTTGCAGAGTTTGAAAACGAAAATGGAAAAGTTAGTAAATTCAGAGGATTGCGCTATATTGTTTATTGTAATGAAGTGGAAGTTAAATTAAATCCTCGCGAGCATAGTGATTATGAATGGTTGAGTTTTGATGAAGCGATTGAAAAGTTGAATACGGGGGACGGATTTGAAGAAGAAAAGATGGAAACCTTAAAAGAGGCCAAGAAATATTTGGAAAAAGAAACGGCTCTGGAGGGTTGGAAAAGAAGTTTGGCGGAATTTGAAAATTATAAAAAGATGCAAGCCGAAAGTCAAAAAGATAGAATTCGTTATGCCGCTGAAAGTTTTATTCTGCAAATTATCCCGGTCATCGATAATTTTCAGGTTTCCACAGCGCATATTCCCGAGGATCAAAAAGATGGGGGATGGGTGCAGGGAATCATGTATATTCAAAAGCAGTTGGAAGATGTCCTTAGGGAAAACGGGGCAGAAGAAATAGATCTAAAAGTCGGAGATAATTTTGATACTAAGTTTTGCGAAGCGGTGCTGGATAATTGTTGTAGCAAGGGCGAGTGCGAGAAAAAGGAAAAGTACAAAAACAAGATCAAGAAAGTTATTTTAAAAGGTTATAAAATAGGGGAAAAAGTGATCAGGCCGATGCGAGTAACAGTGGAATAAAGAAAAAAAGCAAAGTAAAAACCCCCGCGCAGATTTCTTGTTTTTTTATTTATCGTAATTGATAGGGTGTCCCGTTTACGGAACAAACAAGTTTTATCTGGGGGGGTTCTCAAAAAGAGCTGGGGCAAGCGGTCGGCGCAGGGGAGGGTTGTTGTCGGAGGCAGAGAGTGCAGTAAGGGAGGACTGCTGTATTTCCTCTCCGTTGCCGACCGCTTATTGATTGAATAGTAGGGGAAATAGAGAAAAATGTCAATAGTTGTTTAATTTTTTTAAAAATAATTAATAAAAAGTTTTGACTAATTAACTGAAAAGCTAATTAGCTAAAAGCTCAAAAAATATGGGTAAAATATTAGGAATCGATCTCGGTACCACCAATAGCGCGATGGCAATCGTTTCTGGCGGTAAGCCGGAAATAGTCGAAAACAAAGAAGGCAACAGGACCACCCCTTCAATGGTGGCAGTCAATAAAAACGGAGAAAGATTGGTCGGTCTTCTCGCCAAGCGTCAAGCCGTTACCAATCCGGAAAATACTCTTTTTTCCATCAAACGATTGATTGGGAGAAATTTTGAAGACTCCGATATCCAAGAGGATTTAAAATTGATGCCTTACAAAATCTCCAAAAAAGAAAACGGAGGCGTTTTGGTCAAAATGGGAGATAAGGAATACACTCCGCGGGAAATTTCGGCGATGGTTTTGCAAAAACTCAAAGCCGATGCGGAAGAAAAATTGGGAGAAAAAATCGAGGAAGCGGTAATTACCGTACCGGCTTATTTTGACGACTCGCAAAGAAAGGCTACCAAGGAAGCGGGAGAGATTGCCGGTTTGAAGGTGAGGAGAATAATCAATGAGCCGACCGCGGCCGCTTTGGCATACGGATTTGATAAAAAGAAAAATGAAAAAATCGCCGTTTATGATCTGGGTGGCGGTACTTTCGATATTAGTATTTTGGAAGTGGGAGACGATACGGTCGAAGTAATCAGCACCAATGGAGATACTCATTTGGGCGGAGACGATTTTGATCAAGTTTTGATCAACTGGATTATCGAAGAATTTAAAAAGCAAGAAGGTATCGATTTAAGCAAGGACAATTTGGCCTTGCAAAGAATCAAGGAGTCGGCCGAAAAAGCTAAGATAGAATTGTCCACCGCGCAAGAAACGGAAATCAATCAGCCTTTTATAACCACCGATGCCAGCGGGCCGAAACATTTGGTGATGAAAATTTCTCGCGCCAAATTGGAAGAATTAGTGGGTGATTTGGTGACCAAAACTATGGAACCGGTCAAGAAAGCTTTGACTGATGCCAAATTGGAGACCAAAGATATCAATGAAGTGGTGATGGTGGGCGGAATGACCAGGATGCCTTTGGTGCAGAAGAAAGTGGAAGAATTTTTTGGCAAAAAACCCAATTCAACGGTTAATCCGGACGAGGTAGTGGCGATGGGAGCCGCAATTCAGGGCGGAGTATTGGCCGGCGATGTCAAAGATGTTTTGCTCTTGGATGTTACACCTTTGACTCTAGGCATCGAAACAATGGGAGGAGTTTCCACTCCGTTGATTGAAAGAAATACCACGGTGCCGACCAA
Organism: Candidatus Moraniibacteriota bacterium; assembly: GCA_036584565.1. Taxonomy (GTDB): domain Bacteria; phylum Patescibacteriota; class Minisyncoccia; order Moranbacterales; family UBA9337; genus UBA9337. The sequence goes on along the minus strand of JAZHDF010000082.1, from coordinate 14,610 downwards.
AAAATCTCAAATATTTTCCACTGCGGCCGATAATCAGCCTAGTGTGGAAATCCATGTTTTGCAAGGTGAGCGAGAGATAGCGGAGGGCAATAAAACTTTGGGCCGATTTATTTTGGACGGAATTGCGCCGGCTCCCAGAGGTATTCCGCAAGTGGAAGTAACTTTTGATATCGATGCCAACGGAATTTTGAATGTGAGCGCCAAGGACAAGGCTACCGGCAAAGAACAATCGATTCGAATCGAGGCTTCCAGTGGAGTAAGCAAAGAGGAAATAGAGAGGATGAAGCAGGATGCTCAGGCCCATGCCGAAGAAGATAAAAAGCGTAAAGAAAAAGTAGAGGCCAAAAACATTGCCGAGAGCTTGGTTTACTCGACCGAAAAAGCGATAAAAGAAGCCGGCGACAAGATCAGTGAGGACAAAAAGAAACCGGTAGTTGAAAAAATGGAGGCGCTCAAAGAAATTTTGAAAAAAGAAGAGTCTACCACTGAGGAGATCAAGAAAGCGACCGAAGAGTTTTCAACCGAAGCGCAAAAAATCGGCGAAGAACTTTATAAAGCCGCTGAGCCCAATCCGGAGGCGGGTAAAGCACCTGAGGAAGGGAAGGCTGAGAGCAAGGAAGGCGAAGTAAAGGATGCCGAAACCGAACCGGGCAAGGAGGAAGACTCGTCTGATAAGAAATAAATCAGAGTCCATAAAAAAAGCGAGGTGAAATACTTCGCTTTTTTTAATTTCAAATTACCAATTTCAAATTTCAAATAAATTTTCAATCTTAAAATTTAAAAATCAGCTCTCGTTTGTCATTTCGACCTTGTGGACTGCGTGTCGCCTTAGCTTTAGCGGTGGCACAGAAATCTCTGTCTTTGGGACACGTGCAGTTTGTAATCGAGTCATCCGTCAACTGTCATCGAAAAAAATGCCAAGTTACTTGTCATTGCGAGGAGGTAACCCGACGTGGCAATCTCGTCATAATAAAGCAGAATTGCTTAGGTTTATTTTAATGCCGCAATTTTCTTTTTTCTTGTTTTTGGGAAATTTTTTATGCTATAATAAACTTGGTTTTATTTCATCTTTTTTAAAACAAAAAATAAAAAGAAAAAATAAAAAATTTGAGTGGTACCTTAAAAAAGGCGAAGTGAGCGGGAGGGGGACTGGGTATTTACAAAGTATCAATTTCGTGATATAATTAAAAGTTAGTCAAGTTTTTTTATCAAATAAGAGACCCAAAGGAGGGTGCCATGAAAAAAATTAAAGTTATTATGATTTTAGGTCTTTTTCTCGGATTTTCGGGGCTTGTCTCGGCCTCCACGGTGAAATCCATCCATGTGGAGTGGAGTGCTTATACTCCTTCTGACGGATTGGTGGTTTCCGGGTTTCGGCTCTATCGGGAGGGAGTGGCAATTGCCGATTTTGTCGGTGCAAGCTTAACTCAAAGTGATTGCGATCTGGTGATTTTTTCGGACTTTAAACCGGTCCAGAATTTCACCCTGACTGCAACCTTTGCGGACGGGACAGAGTCACCCCATAGCGCTCCTTTTCCCTTTAGCGTAGAAGGATATCTCCACCCTTTAATCACTGACGGAGTGGAGAAGCTGACTAAGAACTCTCCTTATCCCAACTTGCGTTATGGGGGCAAGAGTATCAAAATGATCTTCGTCGGAAAGTCGGGTGGAGAGAGCGGAGGAGGAGAAATTTCTTCTTTGACTCTTCGGATCAATGAGAAGGGTTAATTCTTTTTTCGCCAAGCCGGCGGGCCGGTCTCAACAGAGACCCGCCCGCTTTTGTTTTTGGAAAAATTTCCGGATTGTGAAAAATATTTTAGTGTGGCATAATGAGGGGGAAGAAGTGATAGGTAATCAGTAACCGGTAATTGGTAATTGGGGATTAAAGAATTAAAAATTAAGAATTAATAATTTAAAAGCAGAAAAAGAGATTTTGTCATCGAGTCATCGGTCAATAATAATAGATAATTAGCAACTTGTAATCAGTAGTTAAGAGAGAAGAATTTTTTAAAATAAAGATCTCTCCACAAGGTCGAGATGACACATATGGTTCCTGGATGACAAGTGCAGTTTGTCATCGAGTCATTGGTCAACCGTCATTGAAAAAATACCAATCTGCTTGTCTTTGCGAGGAGGTAATCCGACGCGGCAATCTCGTCCGAGACCGACGGGCAATTATTAAATTTGATTATTTTATCATTGGATGTATATTAAATATTGATGATTGAATATTATAATTTTTGAGTACCCCGGTAAAAAAATTAGGCTCTTAGAGCCCAAGTTTGGAAGGTGGAAATTAATCATAGAGACAATCTATTTTATTTTTGATATTATGAAAAAACACGAAAATTACAAAGAATTGATTTGGATGTTAGCCAAAACCGATTTTAAATTGCGCTATCATGGGAGTGTGCTGGGTTATTTGTGGGCGCTCCTTAAACCGCTTTTGACTTTTGCCATTTTAAATTTTGTCTTTTCTTCGATTTTCAATCCGCGCGGAACAGGGGCAAACACTTATTCACTGCAATTGATCGTGGGCTTGATGATGTATTATTTTTTTGCCGAAGGGACGAGCGCCGGAATGGCTTCTTTGCTTAGCAAAGCTCAACTAGTGACCAAGATTTATGTGCCCCGCTGGACGATTATCCTGGCTTCCACTATCAATGCCACGATGATTTTTTTGATGAATTTGGTGGTAATAGTGGGACTTTTTGTCTATAAAGGCTTTATGCCGAGCTTGCCTTCGATTTTTCTTTTTTTGCTCTTTTCAATTTTTATTTATGTTATTGTGCTTTCCTTTTCTCTGATAGCCGCTCCGCTTTATGTAAAATTCAGGGATTTGGCGATGATTTGGGATGTAATTACAATGATATTGTTATACGCTTCTCCGGTTATTTATCCTTTGGCCACTTTGCCGGCCGAATATCATAAAATTATTCTTCTCAATCCGATTGCTTTTATCGTGCATTTTACCAAGGAATCGATGATCAACAATCATTTTGCCGATTGGCATCAATACAGCATTTTTATCACCATTGTTTTCGTTTTTCTTGTTTTTAGCATTTGGGCCTATCGGAAATTGATTGCCAAGGTGGCGGAGGAGATTTAGATTGGTAATCGGAAAATGTTTGTCATCGAGTCATTGGTCAACCGTCATCGAAAAAATACCAAGCCGTTTGTCTTTGCGAGGAGGTACTCCGACGCGGCAATCTCGCTGCTTAAGATGACACGCTTAGTTTGTCATTGCAATAAAATTTATCGGTGTTTCGTCACCTCTTGTCTTTTTTCGGCCAGAGAGTAAAATAAATAAAAATTTAACAAATTAAAACAAGGAACAGGAGGATCCGAGACTGAAATTATGCAGAAGTTTCAAAAAATATTGTTTTTTTGCGGAGGCTTGGGGCTTTCTTTTTTTATTGCTCAAGCCGTCCGGGCGGCCGGACCAACGGAGGTGAAATCCGATATTACGACCGAGACCGTTTGGACCAAAGAGGGGAGTCCGTATCTAATCAAATCATCTGGAATCAAAGTGGATGCTCCGCTGACTATTGAACCGGGAGTGGTTGTAAAGTTTGATTACACATATTACAGTCGGGCTAAATTGGAAATAAATAGTGAATTGATTGCAATCGGCAATGAAAATGAGCGCATAATATTTACTTCTATAAGAGACGATTCTTTTGGCGGAGATACAAACGGAGACGGAGATATCACCGATCCGAAATCGGGGGATTGGGATTCGATTCATTTTACTCCGGGATCCAAGGGAATTATTGAATATGCAACGGTTTCGTATGGCGTTAGGTCAAGAATTGTTTGGGGAGAGATTGCGATAATTGGAACAGATAATGTTTCTATTCGTAATTCAGAAATAAAATACAGCGGTTATTTTGGTATTTTTATCTATAATGCATCATCTACGATAGAAAATAATATTATTTCCAATAATAAAACAGGAATTTCTTCGGGAGGTAATAAAAAATCGGTTGTAAGAAATAATTTTATTGCGAACAATGCAGAATGCGGAGCTTTAATATTTGGTATTCCTGTTTCGCTGGATCAGTTGGATGCGCGAGATAATTGGTGGGGCGATGTCTCGGGCCCTTATTATAAAAGAGGGTTTTACGGTTATGTTAATATAGACAATCTCGAGGGTAAAGGAAATTGTGTAAATGACGGAGTGTTGTTTGATCCGTGGTTACAAAAAAGTCCCGTGGAAGAAGAGACTGTTTGCCAAGAAAATTGTCATTCCAATGTTTTGTTTTTGCCGGGGATAAAGGCCAGTCGGTTGTACAAGTACGATTCCGAGACGGATAAGGATTTGGATGAATTGTGGGTACCCAATTGGTGGGGGGATGATATTGAGGATTTGCGACTCGATAGCGACGGTGAGAGTATCCAAAAAGTTTTTGCCAGAAAAGACGGGGTTTTGCGAAGCACGGTGATGGGCAATCTTTATGAAAGTTTTTTGACCGACTTGGAAGAATTGAAGACCGCCGGCGCTATCAATAATTACCGAGCTTTTGCTTATGATTGGAGACAAAATGTCGAGGATATCGCCCAAAACGGAACCCCTTACGAGGGCGAACAAATCAAATCGATTGTTTCGGAAATCGATACCTTGGCCCAAAATTCCAAAAGCAAAAAAGTTACTATTGTGGCGCATTCCAATGGCGGACTGGTGGCCAAAGCGACAATGCTGGAATTGCAAAGATTGAATTTGGCGGATAAAGTGGATAAAATTATTTTTGTCAGTACGCCCCAGATGGGGACTCCGCTGACCACCCTTTCTTTTCTCTATGGCTATGAGGAGAGTTTGCCGACTCTTTTGTCTCAGTCCGAAGCGCGCGATTTGATTGAAAATATGCCCGGGGCTTACGGACTTTTGCCCGATGAAGAATATTTTAGTCGAGCGCAAGAGCCTTTGATTGATTTTTCCGCGGAGAATGCGGAAAGAGGAATTATGTTTAGAGAAGCTTATGGAGAAAAAATAGATAATTTTTCCGAGTTCAGAGAATTCCTCTTGGCCGAAAAAGATCATCGAGCCAAGCCGGAGAGCGACGAGGTGGAATTGGAAAATATTTTAAACCAAAAACTTTTAAATCAAGCTATCGATACCCACAAAAATTTGAACAGCTGGACTCCGCCCGCCGATGTCGAAGTGATTCAATTGGCGGGTTGGGGTTTGCCGACGGTGAGCGGGATTAAATATACCGAAAAGAAAAATGCCACCTGTCTGGAGAGGGAATTATCGGCTTTGCCGGTTTGCGCCGAGGAGGAGGGGAAGTACACTTTGATTGCGGAGCCGAAATTCACTTCCGACGGAGACGAAGTGGTGACCACTCCCAGTGGATTGATGATGAGCCAGGCGGATAATGTGGAGAAATATTGGTTTGATATTATGAGGAGTAAGTTAAATATTGAACATGCAAATATTTTAGAAGCTGGCAATGTCAGAGATTTCATAAAAAATAAAATTCAAGACAAAGAAGCCGATCTGCCGGAATACATCAGTAACGGAAAGCCGGATGATTTTGAAGATATGAAATCCGAAATCAGAATGTCTTTGTACTCTCCGCTGGATATTCACCTTTATGATTTAAACGGCAAGCATACCGGCTACAAGGAAATTGAGACCGAGGAAGGACCGCAAAAAATATTAGAAGAAAAAATTCCCAACAGTTATTATCTGCAATTGGGGGAGCGCAAATATGCCGGATTTAGAACAGGCGAAGATATTGAGATAGAGCTGGAAGGCTACGCCAAGGGCCCTTATACCCTTAAATTTGAGGAACTTAGAGAGACCGAAACAGGAGAAGAAGTCGTGAATCACATTACTTTCAAAAACTTGCCCGCCTCGGAGGAGACTCGAGTTAAAGTGACCGTTTCGGCCAATGGTTTGGAAGAACTCTCCGGCTTGGAGGCTGATTATGACGGGGATGGGGATGAGGATTATTTTTTGGAGCCGGTTTTGAACGGGGAAGTGACCATGCCGGATATAACTCCGCCTCGGATAAAAATAATCTCTCCCAAAGATAAATTCTATCAAAAAGATGAGCTATTGGAAATTGTCTATGAAGTTTCCGATGACAGGAGCGTACAGGATAAGATTGAGACCAAAGTATTTTTGGATGGCGGAGAAATCGAGGAAAGAGAAATCGATCTTTCTTTGCTTGAGACCGGCCATCACAAGCTAATTATCCAAGCAAAAGATGAGGCGGAAAATAAATCAAATTCGGAAGAAGAATTTGAAATAATCACGGATATTGGGATATTGAAAGAAAACATCGAGCATTTTTATAATCTGGGCCTGATAAGGTCCGAAGGGGAAAAGAAAATGATTCTCAATAATCTTGCAATGGCGGAGAGAGAGATTGAATTTCTTAAGGCTGACGGAGATAAGAACTCGCAAAAATTGGCCGCTACCAAAGAGCGAATTATAAAACATCTCGAAATAATCGAGAAAAAAATAGAGGCCGATAAGAAAAATTATGCTACAATGATAAAAGAGATAATTGTAAGTGACTTGGAATTTATAAAAAATAATATAAATAATTAGCCGACAATCGGCAAAAAACAAATATATGAAAAAAGAATATAGAGGAAGAATTGTGCTTTTGTTATTGAGCATATTTATTATTATATTTGAATTTATTTATAATAATTATTTCTGTTTTTCTGGAAATTACAGCAATAAATGCTTTTTTTTAGAATTTAGAAATGCACTTTGGGAGCCATTTGTTTATTTTTTTATTTCAGTAGCTGTAATTTCAGCTTTTCTGTTTTTGGTTAAAGACAAAATTTTTTATAAGTGGATTAAGTTCGCAATTGGTTATGCAGTCATTGCTTGGTTCGTTATTTTGTCTACTCCAGTTGGTATGCACAGTTTCAATCCAATTATTATAGAAAGAGAACAAGTTTCAATCTGGATGAGTTCTTTGTTTTTGGTTAGCAGCCTTGTCTTGATAACATTTTGGTCAATCAAGGAAAGAAAAGCCCAACACAAACCAAAGTAACGTTTATTTACGGCCGTAGCCTCGTATTACTTTTGTGAAGACTTGCGAAAAAGATGCAAATAAATAAGAAAAAAGAAATAAATAAAAAAGTAATATTTATTTACGGCCGTGGTTTCGTATTACCTTTTGGTTTATGAAAATTATAGAAAAATATGTATAGAATTGGCAAAAATCAAGAAAAAATAATGCTTATTTTATTGGGCGGAGTCGCTTTGGGTTGTTCCGCTTCTCCCAAACAATATTTTAATACTTTCAAAAAAATAAAAAGCGAATGGAAAAATTTAAATAGGCGTAGTTTCAATTATTCAATCCGACAGCTTGCCAGAGAAAAATTAATCGAGGAAAAGAAAATGCCCGACGGATCTTTCAAGTTAATCCTTACCAAAAGGGGTGAGGCGGAGGCGATGAAATTGAATATTATGGGAAGCGCGATAAATTTTAAAAAACCCAAAAAATGGGACAAGAAATGGAGAATTGTGATTTTTGATATTCCCGAAAGAGATAGAATTTTCAGGGATATTTTGCGTCAACATCTGTACGAGCTTGATTTTTTTAAAATACAACAAAGCGTTTTTGTCTCCCCGTATCCTTATGAAAAATCCATTCTTCAATTGATCGATTTATATTCCGCCAGTCGTTATGTTCGGGTAATTACAGCCACAGAGATTGATAATGAAAAAACACTCAAAAAACATTTCTTTAAAAATCTTTAAAAATTTCCACCAAGTCTTAAGTGGCATTTTTATTTTATTATATTTTCAGTTTCGGGGTTGCAGCCAAAAAAGTAACGTTTATTTACGGCCGTAGCCTCGTATTACCTTTGCAAAAAGATGCAAATAAATAAGAAAAAAGAAATAAATAAAAAGGTAATATTTATTTACGGCCGTGGTTTCGTATTACCTTTTGGTTTTGGGTTGGAAGAATGGGGGCGATTGGGGTTGAGTTGCGTTTTGGCTTTTGGGGTGATAAAATTAATTAGTAAAGAAAAAAGCCTTTGTAATGGCCAGTTTGTTTTTGTTTAAAAAGAGCTTTTTAAATGGTTTTGCTTGATTTGATAATTATAGTATTTATTTTATAATAGTTCATAGTTAAGTATGAATTATGAACTTTCTATTAAAGAGAAAGGGCATTGCGAAGAAAGTAATCGGTCTTTCGATTACCGGAAGCTTTAAGGGTTTTGACGTTATTAGTGAAGTTTAAGCAATTGAGTTCAAAAAGGTCAAAAAGGGGAGTTTTCGGTATTATTGGCACAATAAACTATCGATTGCTAATCGATAGTTATTGACAAAAGAATAAATTCATAGTAGACTGTTTTATATGAAAGAAATATTATTCGTTACTAATCCTTGGTGGGAAAAGAAAGAATTTGATTCCGGGATTTATCGACAGAAATATTTACCCAAACTTATAAGATCGCTCAAGCACAAGCGGGCTGTTTTAATTACGGGATCGCGCAGGGTGGGAAAGACAACTCTGTTGAAACAATTAATTCAATATTTGATTAAGGAGGATAAAATAGCGCCAAAAAATATTTTATATGCGCTTCTTGATCATCCTCGTCTCGCAAAAGTTTCTATTTTGGAAATGGTTAATGAATTTAGGGAGATACATCTGCTTGATAGGGATGAAAAAATATTTCTGTTTTTTGATGAAGTTCAATATTTAAAGGATTGGGAGCAGGAAGTGAAGTCTCTTTTGGACTTGGAGAATGTCAAGATTTTTTTATCCGGATCCGCCAGTACGGAACTTTTTCAGAAAACCCCATTTTTAACGGGAAGATATGAAAAATTTAAAATCGATCCATTGAGTTTTGAAGAATTTTTGCAATTTAAGAATGTGGATATTTCCAGTGCAGAGGGGTATAAATATACCGCATATCTGGAGGAATACATAAGACTGGGCGGATATCCGGAATATATTTTGCAAGAGGATAGCAGTTACTTTACGGATTTGCTGGAAGCGATTATTTTTAAAGATATCGTGTATATGCACGGCATTAAAAATCCGGATATTATTCGTGATTTATTATTGCTTCTTTCTGACAGAAACGGACACCAGACAAGTTTTACGAAATTGGGAAAAATTCTTGGAATAACAGTAGACACGGCAAAGGAGTATGTAAATTTTCTGAAGCAAACATTTATTGTCGAAGAAATAGAGCGATTTTCAACTTCACGCAGTAAAAAAATATATTCGGCTAAAAAATTCTATTTGCATGATACCGGGATGTTACATAATTTATCAGGCAAATTTAATCTGGGAAGTGCGGCGGAAAATATTCTGTATAAATTTTTAAGTACAAATTTTAAAGTAAATTTTTATTATGAAAATCAACGAGAAATCGACTTTGTGTTTATTAATGAAAAAAAAGATATAGTATTGGTGGAATCTAAATATATTGATAAATTTGATGAACTCAATAAGGGAGCGCTGGACACAATTAGAAATGTTGCGATAGAGCTCAAAACTAATCAAGTGTTTGTGATAACGCGAAGTCTGGAGTCACGACAAGAGAATGATGGTATTAATATTATATTTTTACCTCTCAGTAAATTTCTCTTGGTTGATTTAAAAAACTTTTTTAACTAGCCCTATGGGTGTATAATATAAAAATGGAAAAAGATAAAAATCAATTTAAAAAGATAAGAAGCTCTTTCTGCTTTATGGATGAAACGGGGCTTATTAACAGTCAAAGAGATAGATTTTTTGCCATAGGAATTATAAAAATCAATAGACCCGAAAAGATGTATAATGAAATAAGAAAGACAAGGTAGAGATTTAATTATAGAGAAGAATTAAAAGGGGCGAATGTAAAATAAGGGCAACCATATTTGATTGCAATAAATCCAAGGTCAAAAAGCATCAATGCGCTTAATTAAAAAACAAGCCATGGCCCACAACGAGCGACGCTTGTTTTAATAGCTGAAATGAATAATATCAACCACAAGAGTATTATATCCTTTTTTGATGGAGAAGTAAATTAGATAAAAATTATGATACCTTATCAGACGAAATCCAAGAAAATTTCCGGTAGTAGTTACGGAGAGGTGTTAAAAAATGCATTTCGCCTGTATAATGAAATAGAGAAAAAAACTAAAAGAAAAACTTATTTAAGGTCTGCCTATTTTAAAAAAGAAAAAGTATTTTTTGATTATTTTAAAAAACATATCTTTCAAAAGTCTCCCAGAGAAAGAATGAAAAGGCTTAAATATTTTAAAGCCGCGATCGAATTGATAAAATATTCAAAAAATAAACCTATAATAAAGGAGAACGGAAAAGAAGTATTTTATAGATTTGCCGGTATGACCAAAGAGAGAGAATTATTTTATGTTCAGATAAAAGAGAACAAAAAAGGTGAAAAATATTTTATGTCGTGTTTTCCTCCAGGATAATAAAAAAATCTCCGCCTAACGATGTGAAGTGTATAAACTTCTGGCCGAGATTTATTCTATTTACATTGTACACTCTTTTTAAAAACTTGTCAAATGAAAAAGGATTTAAATAAAAACAAAGATATCGCTATAAAAGTTGATCATGTCAGCAAGACCTTTCGGATTCCGCATGAAAAAATCACCAGTTTGCGCGGGGCGGTGGTGAGCGGTTTATCATCCGTGCACCTCCCCATTTTAGGGGGAGGGCAGGGAGGGGGTTCTTCTTATGAGGAATTCAAGGTTTATCCCGTCGTAAGTGTGATCGGGGCGCTGGATGATGGGTTCTTTGAGAAATTTACGGGGTTGATAAGTAAAAAAATATATGATAATATTAGAGTATTAAAACCACCCGCGCTGACTCCTTTTAGGGGCACGGTGGGGTTTATTTTTGTTCTTGTGGGATATGAAAAAAATATTGAATCATAAATATTCCCCGTCAGCTTGCTGCGGGGACACATATATAATCCAGTGATATGTTATACTGTAGTAATGGAAATAGATAAAGATAAACACATAAGAAGATCACACAACAAAAGTGCATTGATATATCACATTGTTTGTCCCGTAGGCTACCGAAGAAAAGTAATTAATGAAAGAGTGGCTGAAACATTGAAAAGTGTCTGCATAGAAATTGGAGAAAGATTCGAAATTCATTTTATGGAAATTGGAGACGATAGCGATCATGTGCATTTTCTAGTCCAAAGTATTCCAACGATGGCACCTAAAAACATAGTTCAAATAATAAAAAGTATTACTGCCAGAGAACTATTCAAATACCATCCTGAAATAAAAAAGATGCTTTGGGGCGGAAAGTTTTGGACAAGCGGTTATTACATAAACACAGTAGGACTATACGCAGGAGCAGACACGATAAAAAATTATGTAAAAAATCAAGGAAGAAATTATAAAAAACATTACTCTACGCAAGCAAGATTATTTGAAGGTATCTAGTGCAGGCACCAGATACCCCGCCAGCTTGCTGCGGGGTAATTCATTAAAAATAAAAAAATTTATGCTTACGTTGATGAATCTGGTCAGGATACGGAAGGGATAATCTTTGTGGTGAGTGTTTTAATTTTTAAAAAAAGGGAGAGAGAATATTTTAGAAAGATTAGAATTAATTGAAAAAGAAAGTGGAAAAAAGAGTGCAAAATGGAATAAATCTAAATTTCAATATAGAAAGTCATATATTGAAAGTATTTCTAAAATTAAAGAGTTAAAAGGTGGAATATTTTTTGATAAATTTAGAGATAAAGAAAAATACATAAATCTAACATCATATGCGACAGCTAGAGCTATATTAAAAAAGGTTAGCAATAACGAAAATTACAAAGCAACTATTTTTGTAGATGGATTTAAGAAAAAAGAAATTGAAATTTTTACTCGGGGAATCAGAGAATTGAGAATAAAAACTAAGAAAATAAGGGGCATAAAAAAAGATGAAAATAATGCTTTTATAAGATTGGTTGATGCTGTTTGCGGCTTGATTAGGGATGCTGAGGCTGAAAATAAATGGGCGTTGGAAATTCTAAATGAGCTTATGAAAAATGGAATAGTAAAAAGCTTGTGAAAAATAAAACCCCCGTTTATAGGGGGAAGAGCCTATCCTCCAAAAGAGGAGACCCGCCATACGGTCGGTGTTCAGCTAACTTTAATTATATTATACACCTAAAATAAAATTTGTCAAATGAAAAAGGATTTAAATAAAAACAAAGATATCGCTATAAAAGTTGATCATGTCAGCAAGACCTTTCGGATTCCGCATGAAAAAATCACCAGTTTGCGCGGGGCGGTGGTGAGCGGTTTATCATCCGTGCACCTCCCCATTTTAGGGGGAGGGCAGGGAGGGGGTTCTTCTTATGAGGAATTCAAGGCTCTGGAGGATGTCTCTTTTGAGGTGAAAAAGGGAGAATTTTTCGGCGTGATCGGACGAAACGGCTCGGGCAAATCCACCCTGCTCAAGATTCTGGCCGGGATTTATCAAGCCGACAAAGGTAAGGTTAAAGTGCATGGAATGATTTCGCCCTTTCTCGAGCTAGGCATCGGGTTTAATCCCGAACTCTCCGGGCGGGACAATATTTATCTCAATGCCACAGTCCTGGGAATGACCAAGAAACAAATTGACAAAAAATTCGATGACATCGTCAAATTCTCGGAGTTGGAGCGGTTTATTGACCAAAAGCTCAAAAATTACTCCTCCGGAATGCAAGTTCGCTTGGCTTTCTCAGTCTCAATCCATGCCAATCGGGACATCCTCCTGATGGACGAAGTCCTCGCCGTGGGAGACAGTAATTTCCAATCCAAATGCCTCGAAGAATTCAACAAATATCGGGATATGGGCCGGACAGTAATAATTGTTACTCATGATATCTCTGTAGTAGAGAGGTATTGTGATCGGGCATTATTGCTTCGAAATGGGAAAATTATAAAAATCGGCAAAGCAGATGAGGTAGCTAATGAATACATACAAGGGAATATAAAGGATGAGGAGTTGAGACTTTCCAGCGCTGATAGTGTGAAAGTTGATATAGTTGAAAAAGATGAAATTAATCCTCAAAAAATTGCCGAAATAACCAGAGTAGAATTTTTAAATGAAGAAGGAAAATCAAAAAATGTTTTTGAAACTAAGGATTGCGTTTCAGTAAAAATATATTTTAACTTATTAGATAAAAAAATAAAAAAAATAAATTTTGGATTTGGATTATATAATTTACAGAATATTTATCTTTTTGGTATAAGCACAATTGCAGATAATTTTGACACTGAGAATAACTTAAAAAACGGATATTTTCAAGTTGATTTAAAAAATCTTTCTCTTTTAAGTGGCACTTATTATATAAAGGCCAGTGTAGTTGGAGAAAATTTTTCTTCAGCATCATTGTATGCATTTATAGATAAATCAAAACTGTTTAAAATAATCTCCTCTGAATTAAAGGAGGGTATAATTTCTCTTGATTACGAGTGGAAATAGCTTAAATATTGTATATGAATTTTTTGAATAATTTTTTTAAATCTAATAAACTAATAATATTAGATGATCTTTTTCCTTATCTTTTGAGCGGCTTTAGAATAGCTGAATTTAACTATTATTTGGATAATCTTAAGAATGTTGAAATATATTCTACGGCAACTGATTTTGATAAATATAAATTAGAGTACGATGCAACTTTTTCTAATTTTAAAGATAGGGTTAAAAAATTTGATTACTCTAGAAAATATTCAGCATCTCTTTTCTATACAATTTTTTTAAATAATGCGTATAATTTTTTAGATATATTTGAGAAAAATAAGATTCCCTTTGTTTTTACTTTATATCCCGGAGGAGGGTTTTGGATAGATCAAAAAGAGAGTGATGATAAATTGAGGAAAGTTTGTGCTTCAAAATATTTAAAAAAAATAATTGTAACACAAAAAAACTCTTTTGATTATTTGATTAAAAATAAGTTTTGTTCAGGTGATAAGATAGAATTTATATATGGCGGAGTTTTGCCTTCGGATTATTATGAGAGCAATAGTGTGTCAAAAAAATATTATAAAAAAGAGAAGGACACTTTGGATATTTGTTTTGTAGCTAATAAATATATGGATAGAGGTTTGGATAAGGGCTATGATATATTTATAGATGTTGCAAAGATTTTAGTTAAAAAAGCAAAAAATATAAATTTTCATGTTGTGGGGGCATATGATGAGTCTGATATTCCCGCTGATGAGCTAACCGGTAGAATAAAGTTTTACGGTTTAAAATATAGGGAATTTTTCCCCGAGTTTTATTCAAAAATGGATATAATTCTTTCTCCTAATCGTCCTTATGTTTTAATGCCTGGAAGCTTCGATGGATTTCCAACTGGAAGTTGCGTGGAGGCAGGACTTTCAGGAGTAGCGGTTTTCTGCTCAGATGAATTAAATATGAATCAAAAATTTACCAACAAGAAAGATATTTGTATTATTCCTATTGATGCAGAGAGAATAGTTGATAAAATAATGAAATTTTATTCTGATACGAATAAGCTATATGATTTGGCTTTAAATTGCCAAGAAAGTTTTATGGAAGTTTTTTCAATTAATAGACAAGTTGGAAGTAGAATGGTGGTATTAAAAAAATATTTATAAAGGCTCTAGACCATCAAACTAATTAATATTTATGTAAAATTCTAATTAAATCT
>JAZHDF010000081.1:0-12098 GCA_036584565.1 Candidatus Moraniibacteriota bacterium | reverse complement strand
ACGCCGCCAATAATATTTCCGCCAGTTTAAATGATAGTGTGACTATTACTTTGCCTACTTATACTATCGGAGGAAATATCACGGGCCTTACCGGTACGGTAATTCTTCAGAATAATGGAGGAGATGATTTATCTCGCTCAACAGATGGATCCTTTACTTTCTCCACTCCTTTACATGATTCGGATACTTACAATGTCACCGTTTCAAGTCAACCGGTCGGTCAAATTTGTACCGCTTCCGATAATACAGGCACAGTCTCCAGTTCCAATATCACCAACATAGTAATTAATTGTGTGAATAGTGCGGACACCACCGCTCCCACCGTCACCGCTTTTGAAATTCCCTCAACTTCAACTTCCTTAACCTTTCCGATCACCGCTTTTACCGCTACCGATAATGTCGGAGTAACCGGTTATCTCTTAACTGAATCGGGAACCACTCCCAGCTCCGGAGATCCGAATTGGAGCGCCACTCCTCAAACAAACTATACTTTCTCAACCGAAGGAATCAAAACTCTTTACGCTTGGGCTAAAGACGCCGCCAATAATATTTCCGCCAGTTTAAATGACAGTGTGACTATTACTTTGTTGGAAACTGGTATTGAGGATGAAGTAGGGGAAACTGTTAGTGAGTCGGGAGAAGTGGAGATAGACGACCCGACAATAAATTTAAGTGACGGCAGAGATGAAATGGATAACGAAAAGAGAATATATGCAAAAGATAGGAAAATTTCTTTTAAAGGCAAGACTCAGGGATTAGAAAATGGAAAAGTTAAAATATATGTGGATGGGGAAGTGGAGAAAGAAATACAAATAGATTCTTTGGGATACTGGAAAGAAAAAATAAAATTTAAAAAAGAAACGACTTATAGTATAAAATTTGAATACTATGATTTAAATGATGATTTTGTGAGTAAATCGGACAGGTACAGATTAAAGATAGATACCAAAGATCCCGAATTTGAAGACATGCCGATGGTTTTGAATAAAAAGGCCGGAGATAAAATATGGTGGAATGCTTTAGATGATTATAAAGTGGACTATTATAAATTTTATTTTAACGGTCAAAAAATAAAAACCAAAGATAATTTCTTTTTTGTCGATAATAATACCCCGAAAGGTGTTCATACTCTTTTGATTAGGGCTTATGATAAATCCGGGAACAAAACAAATAAAGTAGTTTTGGTTAGGGTAAGGTAATTTCTTTGAAGATATTTCAAATAAAATAGAATGCAAAATAAAAAACCGCCTTGCGCGCGATTGTGCGCAAGGCGGTTAATCTAGATAAGGAAAAAGACCTCCTTTTTTTCTTCTTTTTCCTCCTCTTCTATCTTTCGGAAACCTTCTTGGCGAAGGTTTGTTTTTTCGGGGTCATCTTCCCAGATGGATACTTTTCCATTATCCGCCGGGTTAAAAAACCACAAGACTTCATGGCTAATAACCCCGTTATTGATATAAGGAGCCACTCCGGCGACTACAAAGATCTGGTTTTTGGAATTGATGATTATGTCGCCGTGTTCAAAGCCGAACCGGAGGCATTTTTCCTTGGAGATGTCTACAAAAAACACATCTCCAGAGAGACTAGTTACCTCCTTTTTTGAATCATCATTTTCAAATAATGTTATTTCTTCCTGTGCCTCTTTATTTTCAATGGTAATATTTATTTTGTGGGGGGTGAAATAAGCCACAAACACGCCAAAAACAAAAACTACCATTAAATTTCTAAAAATTTCCATGACGCGCTCCTTTTTAAATTGGGAAGATCTTTTTTGGTTAAAACTGTAAGTTTAATTTTTTTTAACCATTTTCTAATTATACACCAAAATAGACAAAAAGTCAATAGTTGGCTTGTTTATGATTTTGCGGTATTATAGAGACACTTAACTGTTTAGGTAATTTTTAATTTTGTCTAAGTTTTATGATAACAGCATTGATATTTATTTTGATTTTGGGGGTTTTGATTTTTGTCCATGAATTGGGGCATTTTCTGGTGGCGATTCGCAACGGCATCAAGGCGGATGAGTTCGGTTTCGGTTTTCCGCCCAGAATCGTGGGGGCGGTAAAAAATGATAAAACAGGCAAGTATGAAATTGTTTGGGGTGAAAAGGAAGTTAAATCCAAAAATACCGTTTTTTCTCTCAATTGGATTCCTTTGGGCGGATTTGTCAAAATCAAAGGAGAAGATGGGGGCACCTTGGATAAAGACAGTTTTGCTACCAAATCGGCTTGGGCGCGGATCAAGGTTTTGGCAGCTGGCGTAACGATGAATTTTATCTTGGCTTGGTTTCTGCTGAGCATCGTTTTTATATTGGGGGCGCCGGAAGCAATCGAGGATGACAAAAAAGTGAAAGATGCTAAGGTGCAAATTTCTCAAGTGATAGATGATTCCCCGGCCAAGGAAATGGGTTTGGCGGTAGGAGATCAGGTGATAAAAATTTGCGACGGGAAAAATATCTGTCGGACAATCGGTAAAGTGGAAGAGATGCAAAGTTTTATCAATGAGAGAAAAGGTGAGAAGTTAATTTTTACCATAAAGCGAGGAGATGAAATAAAAGAGTTAGAAGGAATGCCACGCAAGGAATATCCCGGCGATCAGGGTTCTCTCGGAGTCAGTTTGGCCAGAACAGCTCTGGTGCAATATCCCTGGTATGAAGCGATTGGCAAAGGTCTGACAGCGGTCTTTGATATGATTGTTTTAATTTTGGTCACCCTGGGGGCGCTTATTGGCAAATTATTTACGGGAGGCAAGCCGGCTATGGATGTGGCCGGACCGATCGGAATCGCCATCATGACCAAGCAAGTCAGCGCTTTGGGATTAACCTATCTTTTGCAATTTACCGCGGCTTTGAGTATCAACTTGGGAATTATCAATATTTTACCCTTTCCGGCTCTGGATGGAGGGAGAATTCTTTTTATCTTGATTGAGAAAATAAAAGGTTCGCCGATAAATCAAAAGTTCGAGCAGATGGCCAATTCCATCGGTTTCGCTTTGCTTTTGCTCTTGATGGTGGTGGTGACTTTTCGGGACTTTATCCAGTTTGAAATTGTGGAGAAGATAAAAGGAATATTTTAGGGATAATTTAAAATTTCTAATTTCGAATTTTGATTCAATTCCTAATTTCTTAATTTTTTAAACATTTTAAATTTATTTTTTTACATTATAATTTCAATCATTAAAAATTCATTCGAAATTTAAAATTCTAAATTAAAAATTAAGATGACTTCGACTTGAACATTGATTATTGTATATTATATTGTTATTATTAAATTATGAAACAATCCAAACTATTTACCAAAACTTCCAAAACTTTTCCCAAAGATGAAGTGTCCAAAAATGCTCAGCTTTTAATCAGGGCCGGTTTTATTAATAAGGAAATGGCCGGAGTTTATGCTTATCTACCCTTGGGTTTACGAGTAATAGATAAAATAAAATTAATTATTAAGGATGAAATGGATAAGATAGGTGGACAAGAAATCATAATGTCATCCTTGCAACCAAAGGAAGTTTGGGAATCCACCGGACGCTGGGATGATGAGGTGGTGGATGTGTGGTTTAAATCAAATCTGAAAAATGGAACAGATGTTGGTTTTGGTTGGTCTCATGAGGAACCGATTACCAAAATGATGAAACGGTTTTTGATTAGCTATCGTGATTTTCCGGCTTATGCTTATCAATTTCAAACTAAGCTTCGCAATGAACTTCGAGCCAAGAGCGGAATTATGCGTGGACGTGAATTTGTGATGAAGGATTTATATAGTTATGATGTGGATGAAAAACGTCATCTGGCTTTTTATGACAGCGTAAAAGTTGCCTATATGAATGTTTTCGAAAGAGTTGGATTGGGCGAGATAACTTTTATTACTTTTGCAGCTGGAGGAGCTTTTACCAAATATAGTCACGAATTTCAAACAATAACCGATGCGGGTGAGGACTATATTTATGTTAATAAAGAAAAGGGCGTGGCGATAAATGAAGAGGTTTTTGATGATACGGTTCTGTCTGAATTGGGCGTTTCAAAAGATGAAATGACAAAAGTTAAATCAGCCGAAGTTGGGAATATATTTAACTTTGGAACAGAGAAATGCGAGAGTATGAATTTTTTTGCTATTAATGAAATAGGTGAAAAGGTGCCTATTTATCTGGGTTCTTATGGGATTGGAGTCACTCGTTTAATGGGAGTAGTGGCAGAACATTTTGCAGATGAAAGAGGAATGGTTTGGCCGAAAAGTATTGCGCCTTTTCGGGTTCATTTGATTAGTTTAAATAAGAATGAGGAAGCACAAAAAATTTATGATGAATTAAGCGGTGTCGGGATAGAGGTTTTATTTGATGATCGGGATATCCGAGCGGGAGAAAAATTCGCCGATAGTGATTTGATCGGGATTCCTTATCGAGTAGTGGTGAGTGAGAAGTCTTTGAGTCAAGGCGGATTGGAAATCAAAAAAAGAGATCAGGTTGAAAGCAAAATTATTACCAAAGAAAAATTGCTTGAAGAAATAAAATAAAAATCAAATTATGAAATTTTTGATCGGAAATTTAAAAATGAATCTGATTTTCCCTAAAGAGCGGGAGAATTATTGGGAGGGTTTTAATAATTGTTTATTGGGGAGAAATTTCAAAAATGTAGCCATTGTTTTGTGCCCGCCGTTTGTCCATGCTGAGTCTTTTAAGCAAAAAATAAAAAGCGAATTTGTTTTTTTTGGCAGTCAAAACATTCACTTTGAGGAAAAAGGTCGTTTTACCGGCGAAGTTTCGGCTCCGATGGTTAAGAATTTTTGCGGAGATTTTGTCATTATCGGACACAGCGAGAGACGCCGATTTTTTGGCGAGGATGATGAAGTGATAAATAAGAAAATAAAATCCGCCCTGAAAAACGAACTGGTGCCCATCTTTTGTATCGGAGAGACCGCCGCTGAGCGGTCAAGCGGAGAAATTAAGCGAGTGATTTCTGACCAGCTTTCGGCCGGATTAAAGGGGATTAATTTGGAAAAATTAAAGGATTTAATTATTGCTTACGAGCCGATTTGGTCAATCGGGAGTGGTCGGTTTCCCAAGACGGACGAGGTAATGGAAGTTCGTATTTTGATCCAAAAAATATTAAGAGATTCATTGGGTTTGGAGATTGATGAATTGCCCAAAATTATTTACGGCGGTTCGGTCGACTCTCGAAATATCAAAAGCTTGTGTCTCGATTCGGGAATGGACGGAGTATTGGTGGGCGGAGAATCTTTGCATCCGATAGATTTCATAAAAATCGGGGAAGTTTTGGAAAATAATTAATATAAACAAATAAAAAAATGTTGGAAAAAGTCAAAAAAATATTAGATGACGCTAATCGGGGTAATTATGCGGTGGGCGCTTTCAATACTGTAAATTTGGAATTTACCCAAGCAATTCTCGATGCCGCCAAGGAAAAAAAATCTCCGGTTATTATCCAGGTGACCGAAAAAACAATGGATTACGCCGGCGGGAGGGTAATTTTTAATCTGATAAAAAACCTGGCCGAGTTTTATTATCCCAATGTGCCGGTCGGAATTCATCTCGATCACGGCAGAAGTTTTGAAGTGGTGCAGCGGGCGATAGATATCGGAATGAGCTCGGTGATGTATGACGGTTCGCGGAAAAAATATGCCGATAATTTGATGATGACCAAGCGGATTGCCGAATTTTGTCATGAAAAAGATATCAATATCCAGGCTGAATTAGGGAACGTGCCTTATCTTAAAGAAGTGGGTTCGTCCGAAGTGGATTGGGATTTGTATATGACCGATCCGGCCCAGGCTGAAGAATTTGTTCGAGAGACCGGAGTGGACGCTTTAGCGGTGGCAATCGGCAATGCTCATGATTTTACTCGCGAGAGATCCGAGCCGGATTATGATCGCCTGGAAGAGATAAATAAAAGATTAACTATCCCTCTGATTTTGCACGGCGCTTCGGATTGGGAAGATGGAAGAGTAGTTGAGGCGGTCAAGCGGGGCATAAATTGTTTCAATGTCGACACCGCTTCTCGAGTGGCCTTTGTGGCTAGTTTAGGCAAAACCATCGAGGGTAAGGAATCTTTTTCTTATGATGTTCGAGAGCATTTGCGAAAAGCCAAGGAGGCGGTCAGCGAAGTGGTAAAAAACAAAATTGATATGTTTGGGTGTAGCGGAAAGATAAGTTAAAAGTGAATAATAATCAAATTGGTTTATGTATAGTTTAATGGAGGTATTTTTTTATGTAGAATTTATGTTTAGTTAAATTCCGAATTTCTGATTTTGAATTTCGAATGAATTTCTAAGGAACAAACTCCAAGAAGCAAGCCTGCCTGCCGGTAGGCAGGGATACAAACAAATTTAAAATAATAAATTTAAAAAATATTTAACTTTGGGTATTTGTTTAAAATTTTCGATTTGTTTACCTGTCGGCAGACAGGAAAATTGTTTCTTGGAATTTGGAAATTTATAAAATATGAAAGTATTAATGGTGGCCCCGGTGCCTTTTTTTGTCGACAGAGGAACTCCGATGAGGATTTTGGAGGAGGCTTTGGCTTTGGAGCGGAAAGGTTGCGAGGTTAATATCGTCACTTATCATTTGGGACGCAACATCGGGGAGCTTAATAAGCATTCCCGCATCGGAGTTTATCGGGTGGCGAGATTGCTTTTTTGGTATACCAAAAAGGAAGCCGGGGCGGACTGGCAAAAGGTGATTTTGGATTTGCTGTTAATCTGGAAAACCGCCAAACTTGTTTTTTTAAAAAAACCGGAAATCATTCATGCTCATTTGCATGAGGGCGTTTTGGTCGGTTGGGTGGTTAAATATTTATTTTTTTGGAGGAAAATAAAATTAGTGGCCGACTTTCACGGCGAGTTGGTGAGTGAAATGGAGTCGCACGGTTATCTAAACGGCGGAATAATTAAAAAGATATTTCATTTTTTGGAGAATTTTATTTTCCGGTTGGGTGACGCCACTATCGTCAGTTCGGGCGAATTGCAGGATAAGATTTGCGCAAATTTGAGAGTTTCCGATGTGGAGGTGGTTTTGGACGGGGTGGATATTAATCTTTATCGAAATATCTATGTCTCAAAAGAAAAAAACGAAACAGTTTTTATCTATTCGGGAGCTTTTGTTGAGAATAAAGGAATTAATTTTTTATTGGAAGCTATTTTGCGGGTAACCGGACAGAGGACCGAAGGTTTTAAATTTATTTTGGCCGGAGGGCCGCCTGAAAATATTGCCGGATTTATTTCGGAAAACGGCTTAAGTAAATATGTAGAAATTGTCAGTCCGCTGAACTATGTCGATTTGCCGGAAGTGAATAAGCGAGGAGATGTGGCGATTGATCCCAAGATTTCCAATGTCGGACAGGCCAGCGGAAAAATTTTGCAATATATGGCGGCCGGTTTGCCGGTAATTTGTTTTGATAGGGAAAATAATCGTCGGTATTTGGGTGAAGCCGGTTATTATGTCGGAGAATTTACGGCGGAGGGTCTGGCAAAAGCGATTTTGTATTTTTTGGAAAATAAGGATAAAATAAAGACTATAGGCGCGATTGCCCTTAAACGAAGTGAGGATTTTTCTTGGGATATTGCGGCCGATAAAATAATAAATATTTATAAAAAAGTTTAAAAAACAAATGAGTAAAAAAATAAAAATCGGAATTGTAGCGGTGATTATAATTGTTTTGGGAGGAGGTTTTTGGATTTTTAAGAAAGCGGATAAAGTTTCGATTGTAACTTCTTCAATTTCGGTTGCCAAAACCGTAATCAAACTTTTGCCGGTCAAGGCGGACACCAAAAAAGAGGTGGAGGTTATCGATGCTTTGGCGCAAAAACTTACCCAGAAAGACGGAACGGAAAGAAGGTTTTTGTTGCTTTTGCAAAATAATATGGAATTGCGTCCGGGAGGCGGATTTCTCGGTCAATATGCGGTGATGAAAATAAAAGACGGAGCGGTCACCGGATTAACTTTTGAGGATGCTAATTTGCTTGATCAAAGAATTAAAGCTAAAGTTCCCACTCCCTATCCTTTTGAAAAAATGATGAGTCTGAAAAAATGGAAATTCAGGGATTCCAATTTTTCTCCCGATTTTCCTACCAACGTCGAAAAGGCTAAATATTTTTATCGTTTGTCGGGAGGGAATAATAATTTTGACGGAGTAGTGGCTGTTAATGCGACCACTTTTCAGCGAGCTTTTGAGTTGACCGGACCGATAACAATCAATGGTGTGGAGTTGAATAGCGAAAATGCCGTTTTAAAGTTGGAGGAACTGGTGGAGAAAAAATATCTTCTCAATCCCGATATCGATACCCAAAATCGCAAGGCCATGATGAAGACTTTGGCCGCTCAGATGACGGATAAATTGATCGAGCTCAATAATATTCCCAAGTTGTCCTCTTTTGTCTTGGAGGAACTACGCAATAAAGACGTGATGTTAAATTTTAACGATCAGGAGCTACAGCAAAAAGTGGCCGAGGTGCATTGGGACGGGTCGGTTAATACCGAGTGGGGCGGAGATTATTTTATGATGGTGGATGCCAATATGGGAGCGCTGAAATCCGATTATTATATTAAGAGAAGTATTGAATATAATGTGGACTTGACCGGAGAGAAACCGATTGCCGAAGTTTTTTTGCCTTATCAGCACACTGCCACTTACGGAGATTGGCGAACCAGCGATTATCATTCATATTTGAGAGTTTATGCGCCCAAGGGGGCCAAATTGTTGGAGCGAGAGATGGTGAGTTATCCTTTGGAAAACGAAGAATTCAACAAAAGTTATTTCGGGTTTGTTTTGCATGTGCTTATTAATCGAGGGACCAATGTTAGATTAAAATATGAATTGCCGGAGAGTGTGAGAGAGGGAAACTATAAACTTTTGATTCAAAAACAATCCGGAGTGGGAGAGGTGCCGGTAAAGATAAAAGTCAAAACGGCCGAGGGGGAATTTACCAAAGAGGATGTTTTGATAAAGGACTTGAAATTCGAAGTCGGAGAAACAACGGAATAATTGTGGCTTAATGTTAATGATAATCTATTGACTAGCCGATAAATACTAAATATAAATTTAGAATTGTAAAGCTATCTATTATCAGTTGCGATAATGACGGTTGACTGTTGACTTGATGACTAAATTTTTTATATAAATTTGTCGATATATTAACTAGATAATTAACAAATATATTATTTCAGTAATGTAACTATTTTTTATGAAACTATTGCTTATTAAATTTGGTAAGGCTTGGCACACCTTAAAGAGGGATGGAGTTGTCAGAGGAGGTAAAAGGGTTTGGAGTTCTTTTCGGGCGATGTTTCGAAGGGTAAAGAAGGGAGATATCCTCTTTATTACCGGCGGAGTGGGCGACAGCGCCAGATATCGAACCGATCATGTGGCGCAGGAATTGGAGCAGCACGGTTTTCGGTGCGCTATTACTATTCAAGACAATCCTTTTTTGCCGAGTTACGCGGATAAATTTAAAGTTTTTGTTTTTCATCGCACTTTGTTTTCCGCCGGAGTGAAGAAATTGATTGAAAAAATAAAAGAGCAAAAAAAAGAAATAATTTTTGACACGGATGATTTGGTTTTTGACAAGAAATATTTGGAGCATATGGATTTTTTTAAAAAGATGAATGTCTTCGAACGTAAGTTGTATGAGAACGGAGTGGGCGGAGAGATTGTCAGAGATTCTTATGTGAAAGTTTTTACCACGACTACCGGATATTTGGCGGATAAGCTAAAGGAGGAAGGGAAACGGGTAATAATTGTTACCAATAAAATTCCGGAGAGCGATTTAAAAATCGCCGAAGAGATTGAAGCCTTGAATTTGGCGCAAAGATATTTTGCAAGAGATGAGATTGTAATCGGTTATTTTAGCGGGGCGCACGGTCATGATAAAGATTTTGCCACGATTGAAAAAACTATAATTCAACTCTTGGATAAATATCCGAGATTGAGATTGTTTTTGGCCGGACCGCTGGAGATCGGAATTGAGTTTGATAAATATCAACCCAAAATAAAGAGAATGGCTTATGTGCCGAGAAAGGAAAATTATCGGAATATTGCCGGGGTGGACATTAATATTGCTCCGCTGGAAATCGGTAATCCTTTTTGCGAATCCAAATCGGAACTGAAATTTTTTGAAGCCGGCCTCTTGAGTGTACCGACAGTGGCGACCGCTACGAGAACTTTTTGCGAGGCGATAAATGAAGGCGAGGATGGATTTGTTGCCAGGGATGAAATCGAGTGGCACGAAAAGTTGGAGCGATTGATCGTGAGTGAAGAGTTGCGAAAAGATATGGGCAAAAAAGCCAAAGCCAAAGCGCTTAAAAATTATACGGTCAGAAATAGTCAAACCGAAGAATATTATCAATATTTGAGAGAGGTTTTGCAAAAAGAAGTTTGAGCCTAGTGATTTTTTTCAAAAGAGAATTCATTTTTTTAATTTTATAATTTTTTTAAACTTTATGAATCAACCCGATCAAAAGCAACAAATTCAAATCAAAGCCGGTGAGGAAAAATTGAGAGGCGACTATGCCAATATGATGCAGATTCTGCATACTCGAGAAGAATTCGTTTTGGATTTTCTAAATATTTTTCCGCCAAGCGGAATATTAAATTCGCGAGTGATCGTTTCTCCCGGACATTTTAAAAGGATGATAAAAGCGATGGAAGAGAATTTAAAAAAATACGAAGATCAGTTTGGAAAGATTTCCGAATCGGAGACGCCCACCAATGAGATCGGTTTCAAAGCTTGAAAAATATTTTTTTATTGAATTTATTTTTAAAAAATTTTTCAAAAAATAAAAAATAATTTTTTTCTTTTTAAAAAATAAAAAAAACTATTGTACAAAAAAATATTTACTGTATAATGAAAGTAGAAAAAGTTTTTTTGAAAAAAAATAAAAATTTTTAAAAAAAACTATTGTACAAAAAAATATTTACTGTATAATGATGATGTAGAGGTTATAAAAAAGTGTGAGAAGTTGTCGAGCTTCTCAGTTAAAAATAAAAAATAATTCAATGAGAAATCATTGACTAGCCAAAATAAAAATATGGCAACAAAGAAAAAAGCTGCAAAAAAAACAGTTAAAAAAGTAGCTAAAAAGAAACCAGCAAAAAAGACTGTAAAGAAGGCTGTAAAAAAGACTGTAAAAAAAGCTACCAAAAAAACTGTTAAAAAAGTAGCTAAAAAGAAGCCGGCAAAAAAAGCCAAGAAAAAATAAAGACAGAAAAAAACAAGAAATGATCGCAGCAACAAAAGATAGCGCGGTCATTTTTTTGTTAAAAACTTTTTCTTAATTTTTTATTAAAAAAACAAAAACCCCGATTTAACTCGGGGTTGATTGTTTTTTTTAAAAGATCACTTCGGCGGTTAGATTTCTTCGACCGAAAGCGAAAGCTTCCGATTTTGTTTCCATATAGATATCAAATTTATTTCCTTTGATAGCGCCGCCGCGATCCTCACAGGTAAATATTCCCATTCCGTCGATTTTAATTTTGGCGCCAAACGGATATTGGGGCGGACAGGCCAAGGTTCTTTTTTCTTGAACTTTTACTCCGCTGGCGGTGATACCGTCGGATTTTCCGCATTCATCGGCGGCCGCGGTATAGGCTGAGGCGTTGATAGTAAATTGTTCTTTCGGCAGAGTGCTCCACTGAGGGGCTTGCTTAGCTTTCCAAGTTTTGATAATTTTTTCATCTCTCTCATTAAGGACAGGTTTTACTTCTTCTTTTTCAGTTTGAGGAAAGCTATATCCGACCGGGATGTTTTTTATATAGATGATGTTGTTTTTTGTTTCTGATTTAAAAATATGGCCGTTTTCTTCCTTTGCTTGATTGGCTAGAGTTAGTTTTGGTATTAGTATAATCGTAATCAATAATATCAATACACTAATATTACGCATTAAAAATTTCTTAAAACTTATTTATCCGAAAACTCATTTCGGACAGCCGCCCGAGGGCGGACTTTTCCTTGAATTGCCTATTCAAGGGTCAACTCTGATTAGCACAAAGGCAATCTCAAGTTAACTTACAATGATAGCATATTTTAGACTTTTTGTCAATGATTGTAACATTGCAGCGTCAAGTTTACACTCGCCAATTCATTTAATCTCTCTAT
>JAZHDF010000080.1:0-12255 GCA_036584565.1 Candidatus Moraniibacteriota bacterium | reverse complement strand
GCTTTCGCACGAATACGCTTCTCCGGGAGAATGGAGTTTGGGCGATATGCAGGCCGGAGAAATAGTGACTCTTAATTACAAAGCTCAAATAGATAGCGCTCAGCAACCGGGATTATATAACGATTTGGCTTGGGCGGATGGAACAGACGACAGAAGCGCCAGAGTCCTGGCCACTTCCATGCCCGCTCCAGCGGTTGATCCGGGAGAAATTACGGATAATTTTGTGGGAACCCAGATTGAATTGGCGGTAGCTCCGCTTCCGCAAAGAGTGGAGCTGGAAGAAGACGAAGAAATCGAAACTAAAACCAAGAAAAAAGTTTTGGGAGTAACCACTTATTTACCGGCTACCGGTACGCCGACTATCTGGATTATTTTGGCGGCAATCGCCTTGATAGCGGGTGGCGGAATGATAATGATGGCTCGTCGCAGAAATAATAAAATGAAAAATATGACGGATAAAACTCTGATGCTAGCGGTGATCTTAACCGGAATGATGTTTTTGGGAGCAAATGCAGAAGCGATGGCACCGGCCATTCGTTTGGCTCAACCCGACACGCCGACAGAAATCAGAAATCAAAATATCGCTTTTACGGTTCTGGATGTCGACAATAGATCGTTGACCGTGAATTGTTACAAAAAAGGTCCGGCTGATTTGATTTGGGTAAATTTTAGTACGATTAATTTGCCTGCAGGCGGAAGTTCGGGAGTGTGTGCTATCAATCTGGACAGTGACGGAGCGTATCAGTTTTATGCCAAAGCTATTGCGGGGGGAGAAGAATCCGATTCAAAGATTGTATCTTTGTCTTTGAACACGGCAATTCCCGGAACTCCGCGCAAGTATAATCGAAACGGGGGGAGCTGTTCGGTTTCTTTTACTACGGCCGATGACGGCGGTTTGACCAGTAAAGTGGTGATGTATCGATCCAAAAATACCGAATTTGTGGCGGATAATTCTACCAAAGTGCAAGAAGGAAACTTTGGCTCGAATGTTGAAGGAGTTTTGACGGATCCCAATGATAATTGCGACGATTATTATTATGCCATTCAAGCTTTGAGCGAGGGAGGAATCGGTTCCGATTTTACGGGAGATGAAGATGTGGATGTGGAAACTCGCACCCGAACCAGGACTGTTTATGAGGAAAACATCGTTTATACCGGTGGCGGAGCGATTCCGGTTAATCAAGAGGGTGCCGAGGGTACGGTTAATGAAGAAGCCGCTTCTACCGCAACCGAGGGCGGAGTGACCGAAGAGGGAGCGGTTCAAGGTGAAGCGACCGAGGGAGCTTTGTCGGAAGGAGCGGAATCCGAGCAGGGAAAGGTGGCTGGAATGTTCAGCGAGAAAAATTCAAGGTACGGTTGGATTTTAATCGGTTTGGCGGTTTTGGGTGGAGTTTATTATGTGATGCGTCGAAAAGCCAAGAAGAAAAGCGAAATTCCCCTCGATGAAAATTAATCCGAACAATTTAATTTTAGCTCTGGGAATACTTTTTATATCGGTAGGGTTGTTTATTTTGGGAAAAATTTTCTTTCCGGTTATTAAAGAAGAACTTAGGTATTATTTTTCTTCAGAATCGGAGGATAGATCGGTGATTAGTCAAAAAGAATTGACAGAAAAAAATAATCAAAAATCCGCCGATGAAATAATTGTTCCCGTAGACGAAGAATTCGGGATAGTGATTCCCAAAATTTCCGCTAATGCTAAAGTGATCGCCGAAGTCAATCCTTGGGACGCGAGAATTTATCAACGGGCGCTTACCGAGGGGGTGGCGCATGCTCAAGGCTCGGCCTTGCCGGGCGAAGCCGGAAGTGTTTTTATCTTTGCGCATTCCGGAGCGGATTTGGCCGAGGCTAATCGGTATAACGCCGTTTTTTATCTGCTTTCCAAATTGGAAACGGGGGATGAAATTTATCTTTTTTACAAGGGGGATAAATATCTATATGAAGTAAAAGAAAAAAAGAATATCCAAGCGCAAGAAGTTTCTTATTTGAAAAATGAAAATTCGGAGGAAAAATTAACTTTGATGACTTGTTGGCCAGCAGGGACAACTTTGAAAAGATTGATCGTTGTGGCAGAGAGGATTTGAGCAATTGGGAAAAAAGGAGTATAATTTATTTGTTATCGAGTTAATAGCGAGTAGGATATTTATTTATCTAAAAAAGTTTCTTTTTCTCCGGCCTTTCGTTTCACACGGCAGCTACAAAAAAGAATCCTTTTCGGGTAAATAATTTCAATATCTATATAGCATTTAAAAAAGCTTTACTCAATATCGCTTAAATAATTTTCTAAAAATAAATAAAAGCTTTGGTCGATAAGTTTTTTATTGAGAGAAAACTTAGAAAAACAAAAAATAATCGGTTAAAAATTAAAAATAAAAAATTATGAAGAAAATTTTAGCAGCCATTTTGGTGGCGACATTTTTTTTGGGTTCAAACGTGGCTTTGGCGCAAAATAATGAGCCTAAAAAAGCAAAAGCGAAAAATGTACAAATTAAAACGAAAAAACCTATTTCCGATAAAGAGAGAAAATTATTGGAGGAGCTTTATCCCAAAGGAAAACCCTCTTCAGCGGTGGATGCGACAACCAAATTTGTTCTGCCGGCAACCGGGACGGAAGTTGGTGTATCAGAAGGAGGAAACAGATATGCTATTGTGATTGGAATGGCCAATTATCCCGGAACTACTTACGATCTCTGCGTGTCTGATGCCAAGACGGAATTAAGTGATCCCATTGAAGGACTGTCTCTGTATTGCAAAGACGATGACTCTTATCATATGAAGGAAGCTTTGATTAATGAGTATGGATTTTCAGCAGAAAATGTTCATTGGCTTGCTGATGCTAAGGCTACGCGCACTAGCATTAAATCTGCGGTAGATGCCGTAATAGAAAAAGCAGAAGCAGGTGATGAAATAATTTTCTTTTTCAGCGGGCACGGATTTACAGGTGAATATGGTGAAGCGTCAACTGATGATAAGGATTTAGATAATGTGGATGAGGCTATTGCGGTTTATGATGAAGCATATCCGACTGATGAAGCAATATCGGCGGAAAATTCGACAGACTTAGATGGTTATAATTATTTAGCTTCAGGTTCGATGATTTTTGATGATGAATTGAAGAGTTGGTTTAGTGATGCAAAGACCGACAGAATATCTTTTATCTTTGATATTTGCGGAGCGGGCGGAATGAATGATTTGGCCGGAGAGGGCAGGGTATTG
The DNA here is from genome assembly GCA_036584565.1 of Candidatus Moraniibacteriota bacterium. GTDB lineage: Bacteria > Patescibacteriota > Minisyncoccia > Moranbacterales > UBA9337 > UBA9337. The sequence goes on along the minus strand of JAZHDF010000080.1, from coordinate 9,039 downwards.
GCGATGTCCAGTTTGGAGGGCCAGTCTTCTTATACTTATTATCTGGGCGGAACCTACACCTCCGATACAATTATTCAGGAAAGCCAAGGATTATTCAGTCATTATTTTGTGAATAGGGGAATGGAAGACGGCTTGGCGGATGGATCTAATTTATTAAGTAAAAAAAATCCGGCCAAGTGGAGCGGAAAAGTTTCTATTGAGGAAGCTTTCGGATACTCATATCCGATTATAAAAAGCGTTAAACCCCAAACTTCGATTTTAGATGATAAATTTGTCAATGATTTGTTGCCCTAAAATCAGGCGCTTAGTTGTAAAAACACCATTTCTCAGAAAGTGGTGTTTTTATTTTTTGCAAAAGTGTGGTATAATTATCTCGCTAAGATAATTTTTTAATTAACTAAAATAAAAAAAGAGTATGAATCAAAAAACATTGCCGGCGTATCTTTTTGCAATTGCTTTCTTTTTGGTGGCGGGTTTTGCCTCCATGGTAGCGGTGGCCAAAAACGATAATGCCGCAGGTGACAATGCCAAAAATGATAAAGCCAAAACGGAAAAAACCGCTCAGGCTGAGACAAAAAAAGTTAACCTAAAGGAAAGCAAGAAGCCCGAAACTTCCGATAGTAAAACCAACGCTCAAGCCTATAAGGAAAAAAATTCGGAGGTGATAAAAGGCATAAAAGAGGCCAGAGTTAAAGAAAATAATGCTACCCAAAAGGGAACTACCTTAAATGAAACCGAAGAATCGGCGGAAAATGAGGAAGGCGAAAGCGCTACCGATGAAACAGTTGCAGAAACCGAGACCGATAAAAAATCGGCAGAGGCCAAGGACAGAGCCAAAAAAAGAATTCAAGAAATCGCCACGGAGCAAATTGTGGAGCAGCAACCGGTTACCGAAGCGATTACCGAAGTGGAGGAGGAGGGCGCCGTTAAGAAATTTTTCTTAGGTCCGGATTATAAAAATCTGGGACAATTGAGAAGCTCTTTGGCTCACAATGAAAATCAAATCAGAAAGCTGACTCAAGCTATGAATACCTTAACTCAAAATGGCGGAGACGCCACTGAATTTACGGACGAAATGGAGGCTTTGGTGGCTCAAAGAAAAATAATGCAGGATTTGATTTCTGAAAATCAAGAACAATTTAGCTTGTTAGGTTGGGTCTTTAGATTTATGAACGGTTATGAAAAGGAACCGGTTGAAGAAGATGATGAAGATTTGATCGATGATGCTCAGGAAGCGATTGATAATGCGCAAGGAGATGAGACTGACACCACTACTTCAAATCCAGCCGATGCAACCACCGGAACTTCTGGTGATACGACCACCGGAGATGCTACAGCTGATACAAGCACCGGAACAGATACAACCACTTCGGATACAACTACAACCACCGGAGATACTACAACCGATACGACTACCGGAACGGGAACAACTACGGATACGACTACCGGAAATGATACTGCAACTGACACAACTTCCGGGACAGACACAACGCCAACCGTGACTCAGTAGAAAAAAATTCCAAAAAATATCCCCATTGAATTTTTCGGTGGGGATTTTTTTATTTGACAAAAAAAGTAAATTTGTTAATATGAATTATATAGTGAATATTAGGTAAACAAAAAAATCAGTAATCAGTAATTGTTATTGTAGATCAATTCTTAATTCTTAAATTCTTAATTTGAATAATATGCAAATATTGACTCCCAAACAAAAAATCGTCTTACAGGCCATTAAGAGTTATTATGCGGAGCATGGGATGATGCCAACTATAAGGGAAATAAAAGATGAAGCCGGCAATCTTGGTTTAAAGTTAAAAAGTATTCGAAGTTTTTTTAATTATCTTAACGAGCTTGAAAACAAGGGTTATATTCAACGCACTTCCGAGGATCGGGGTATTAAATTGAAAGGCATCACTCGAGATACCTTTGTGGATGTGCCGATTTTGGGAATGGCCAACGCGGGGACAGCCCTGGCTTATGCGGATCAATATATCGAAGGTTATTTAAAGGTTTCCAAAAGTATTGTGCGGGATAAAAATGTTTTTGCTGTTCAGATTTCCGGAACCTCAATGAATAAAGCCAAGGTAAATAATAAAACCATCAATGACGGGGATTTTGTCTTGGTGGAAAAAAGGGAAACCTATGATTATAATGATAAAGTTTTGGTGATTATCGACGGGTTGGCAACGGTTAAGATTTATCGCAAATTCGATGATGAAAACATTGTTCTGGCACCGGATTCGACCGATAAAAAACATAAACCGATATTTCTCACCAGCGAAGATAATTTTGTAATCGATGGGAAAGTAATTGATGTTTTAAAAATAAGATAAAATTTGATGTTCTAGGTGTTGAATATAAAAATTGTTTTTATTCTTTATAAAATATTTCTAGACTTCGATTTTGGAAAAAAGATAACTTCCCAGAGCCAGGAAGATAGTGGCAAAAGCGGCTAGAACAAAAAAATCAGCATGAAGATTAAAGTGCATCTCATTGGATAGTATGCCGCGGATCCCGTCCACTCCATAAGAGAGCGGATTGATATAGACGATGGTTTGGATGGCTCTGGGCAGGCCGTTTAGGGGAAACAAAGCCCCGGAAAGGAAGAAAAGCGGCATGATTAAAAAGTTTATAATAAGCGGAAAAGCTTGCATATCTTCCATTTTTGAGGCGATAGCGGTTCCAAAAGCGGTAAAGAGAATAGCTATTAAAGACATAAATATAAGGGCTAAGGGGGCCAATAGGATGCTTTCCGGTCTAAAACCAACCAAGATTGCGATAAGGAAAACAACTATTCCTTGAAAGGTGGCGACAGTGGCTCCACCCAAGGTTCTCCCAAGCATTATCGTCCAGCGAGGGACCGGGGCAACCAAAGTTTCTTTGAGAAATCCGAATTGTCTGTCATAGATCACTTCAATTCCAGCAAACATAGCTGTAAAAATAATACTCATTGAAATGATTCCCGGAGCGATAAATTGAATATAATTTCCTCCGCCGGCTTTTTGATAGATTGGCCCAAAACCGAAGCCAAGAGCGACCAAAAAGAGGACCGGCTGAGCAAGCGATCCGATCATCCTGGCTCTGGAGCGGTAATATCTTTTTATTTGGCGAAGCCAAAGAATGTAAATTATTTGTAAATATTTATTCATCTTTTCCATACGCGTCTCATATTTCTTAATTTATCGATACTTTTAGCGCCTTCTTCACGGATCTGCTTGCCCGTTAATTTTAGGAAAGCATCTTCCAATGTTTCGGATAAAGTTTCTTGTTTCAGTTTTGAGGCGGTGCCCTCAGCCACGATTCGACCGTTATCAATTATGGCGATCCGATCAGCCATTCTGTCAGCTTCTTCCATATAGTGTGTGCTGAAAAAAACAGTAATGTTTTCTTTTTGATTCATATCTTTGATATATCTCCAGAGATGATTTCTGGTTTGCGGATCAAGCCCCAAAGTCGGTTCATCAAGAAAAATTATCTCGGGGTGATGGAGTAATCCGCGGGCAATCTCCAAGCGCCTTTTCATTCCGCCGGAAAATTCCTTAACTAAATCATTGCGCCTTTTATCAAGCTCGACAATTTTTAAAAGATCTTCAATTCTGGTTCGGCGAATTTTTTTAGGGACGCCATACAAGACTCCGTGAAATTCTAAATTTTCAAAAGCCGTTAATTCATCATCCAAACTCGGATCCTGAAAAATTATTCCAAATGAGCAACGCACATCGTCGGGTTCGGTGGAGGGATTGAAGCCGTTGATTAGTATTTTACCGTCAGTGGGCTTCAAGAGGGTGGTAAACATTTTAATAGTGGTGGTTTTTCCTGCTCCATTGGGTCCCAAAAAGGCGAAAATTTCTCCCTTTTTTACATTAAAAGAAATATTGTCGACAGCGGTGATATCGTCAAATTTTTTGACCAAATTTTTAACCTCAATAATGTTCATAGATTTTATTTTTAAAAACTTTGTATATTATAGCAAATAGTCTTAATTTAAGCTATCGAATATTTTTTTAAAAAATTGTATTTGCTTTTGGAGTAGGATATAATATAAATAAGGCAAGAATCTAAATATTTAATGATTTAATTTATTTAGTTTAATAATATGAAAAAGCTGGCTATTTTGGGCAGTACCGGCAATGTAGGTAGGCAAGTTTTGGAAGTGGTGGACAAATATCCGGATAAATTTAAAATAATCGCACTGAGCGCCAATAGTAATATTGAGGTCTTAAAAGAGCAAATAAAAAAATATCAACCGCTTTTTGTGGGGGTAGCCGATGAAATAAAAGCTAGGGAATTGAGGGAACAGATTGATGTTCCTGTTTTTTTTGGTTCGAATGTCAATGTGGAGATCGCTCAGTTGAATGAGTATGACACCCTGATTAACTCGGTAGTGAGTTTGGCCGGAATCGAGGCGACTCTGACGGCGATAGAAAAAAAGAAAAATGTAGCTTTGGCCAATAAAGAGACCTTGGTGGCGGCCGGGGAAATTGTGATGGCTAAAGCGCGAGAAAAAGGCGTGACGATAATGCCGATTGATTCCGAACATAGCGCTCTTTTTCAGTGCCTAAATGGCGAAGATATCAAATCGGTAGAGCAACTTATTATTACTTGCTCGGGAGGAGCGCTCAGGGATAAATCCAAAAAAGAAATTGAAAAAGCCACGGTAAAGGAAGCGTTGGGGCATAAAACCTGGGCAATGGGGCAAAAAATCACCATTGATTCGGCGACTCTTATGAATAAGGGTTTTGAGGTTATCGAGGCGATGTGGCTTTACGATATGCCGATTGAAAAAATCAAAGTTATAATTCATCCCGAAAGCATTATTCACTCGATGGTGGAATACACCGACGCCAGCATTATCGCTCAAATATCCGAACCGGATATGCGACTGCCGATTCAATACGCGCTTTCTTATCCGGAGCGCTGGGAGGCGCCGATAAAAAGATTTAATTTTGATAAAAATTTGACTTTCAAAGAGCCTGATTTGGAAAGATTTCCTTGTCTCAGTCTGGCTTTTTGGGCGGCCAAGGAATTAGGTACTTTGCCGGCAGTAATGAATGCGAGCAATGATTTTATGGTGGCCAAGTTTTTGGCCGGCAAATGTCGATTTGGGGATATATATAAAGTTATTAAGGGAGTAATGGAATCTCATCGGAATGTCAAAAATCCGAAGCTGGAGGATATCAACAAATCCATCCAGTGGGCAAGGATCGAAGCGAAAAAAATTTTTAACGATTTGAAATAATTTTTCTTAAAAAGTAATTTGGTCAAATAAAATTTATGAATATCGCGGTAATTTTGGCTTCAGGAATAGGAAAAAGAATGGGGGCGGGAAAAAATAAAACTCTTTTGAGGTTGGAAAATAAGCCGCTTATTTATTATGCGATAAAAAATTTTGAAAAATCAAAATTGATAAATAAAATAATTTTGGTAGTGCGGGCGGGCGAGGAGAAATATTTCGATGAAATTGTCAAAAAATATAATTTTAAAAAAATAATAGCTATAATTTCAGGCGGAGAAGAGCGACAGTATTCGGCTCACAACGGAATTAAATTTATCGAAGATAAATTCGGAAAATTCAAAAAAATGATTATTTTATTCCACAACGGAGCCAATCCTTTTGTAAGCCAGGAGGAGATAAAAAATGTCATCGGGGGCGCTCTCAAATATGGCGCGGCGGCGGTGGCTCATAAAACCAAGGATACTATTAGAAGGGTTAACGATGCCAATTTATCGTTGGGAGTTATGGAGCGAGAGGGATTATGGAATATGCAAACTCCGCAAGCTATCGAATTTTTCCTGGCCAAAAGAGCTTTCAATCAAGCTCAGGAGGATAAATTTTTGGGGACTGACGATGTGTCTTTGGTGGAGAGAATGGGGAAGAAAGTTAAGATTATAGAAGCTTCGGAAAATAATTTTAAAATTACCACCCCGCTGGATTTGGAGTTGGCAAAAGTTATAGTCAGAGAGTTGAGAATTTAGAAATTTAAGAAATTAAAAATTAGATCAAAGTTATGTTTAGAATAGGTTTGGGACAAGATTCCCATCGTTTTTCGGCGGATAAAAATAAAAAATTAATTTTGGGCGGAGTGGAAGTGTTGGGAGAGAGAGGTTTGAAATCGAATTCGGACGGAGATCCGATCTTACACGCTCTTTGCGCGGCTATCGAACAGGCATTAGGAAGAACAAATTTTTCGGTTTATGCCGATGAAATGTGTAAAAAGGGCATTGTCGATAGTATGGAATATCTAAAAGTAGCCAAAAATCATCTGGAAGAGGCCGGTTATGCGCTCAATAATGTGGGGATTTCCATAGAGGGAAAAGTTCCCAAAATTCTGCCCATCGAAGAAAAAATTAAAGATAAATTGGTGGAAGTGTTATCAATCGAAAAAGCTAAAATCGGCATCAACGCGACCACCGGAGAGGGCTTGACCCCTTTCGGAAAAGGTGAGGGAATTCAAGTTTTTGCGGTTGTCAGCTTGGTTTCAGAATTAGAATTAGATAATAAAAAAAATGAAAAAATATAAAATATTTTCTCCGGCCAAAATAAATTTGACTCTGGAAATAATCGATAGATTACCCGACGGGTTTCATCTTTTGCGTTCTTTGGTTTATAAAACCGAAAATTTAAAGGACGAAATAGAATTGATTGTGGATGAAAAAAAGCGGGGGATAAAAATAATTTGCAATGATAAGAATATCCCGACAGACAAAAGAAATATTTGTTGGAAAATTGCAGAGGAATTTTTTCGAGTTTCGGGCAAGAGCGCAGGCTTAACGATAAAAATAAAAAAGAATATTCCGGCTTTGGCGGGCTTGGGCGGAGGGAGCTCCAATGGGGCGGCTGTTTTGCAAATCTTAAACAAGCACTTTAACTATGTTTTAAAAAATAAAAAACTAATTAACTTAGCCGGCTCGATTGGCAAAGACATCCCGCTTTTTCTTTTCTCGGAAAGGGCGGTAATGATGACCGGTGCCGGAGAAAAAATCAGTATTATTAAAAATTTTCCCAAATTAAATTTGCTCATAGTCAATCCTCAAGGAGAAATCGGGACAGCTTGGGCTTACGGTGAGCTGGACAAAAGATTGCGATTTATGAATGATAAGCGGAGAAAGAATATAACTCGAAAAACATTAAAATGTATGCAAGACGGTCGAATTTCAAGCGGAGTTTTTTATAATGATTTCGATTTTTTGGCCGAAGAATTGTTTCCGGTAATCAAAGAATTAAAAAATTGTTTGCTTGCTTTGGGTGCAACGAGTGTTTCGATAACCGGCAAAGGCCCGACCGTTGTCGGCTTATTTAAAAGCAAAAAAGAACTATTTGTCGCCCGCGGTCTTATCAGGGAAAAATATCCAAAATTTTTTGTCAGAAGGGACTAATGACTTAAAATTAATTGATTTTTAAATTTAGATTTTTTTTGTATTATTGTCGGAGCGGGCTTGCGGTTCGGTCTGTTAATTTTTTCTCGCGATTGACCAAGTGCTTTTTTTTATGCTAGGATATTAGGAAATAATTAAAATTACAATTTTATGGGAAAGAAGAAAAGGCGCAAAAAGAACAATCGAAATAAGAAAGTTTTTGATAAAAATCTTTTAATCAAGGAAGAAATTGAAGCGCGCAAAGAAATAGAATTGGAAAAAAACCAAGCCAAGGAAATTTATCTGACTAAAAAGGCCGAGAGAAAATTAAAAAAGAAACTCAAAATCAAAAACAAAAAGAAAAAAAGCGGAAAAGGAATAGGCGGTCTGGTTAATTTTAACTTTTTGTCTGAGGCGGGGAATTTTTTTTCAAGTACGGCGGTTTTTCTGAAAAAATGGAAAAATATTATTTGGTTAAAACTAATCGATCAAAAAAATATCAAAAGAGATGTTGTTATTATTTTTTTGGTTATTTTGGGGATAGTGGTTTTTTTGTCAGTCAAAACTGACAAAGTCCAATTGCAAAAAGAGGTGCCTGTAAATAATTCGGAGATTATGCCCGCAGAAGAAGAGATAATTTCTCAAGTGGAGGAAGAAAAGAGCCAAGAAATGCAAGTCGTTCAAGCCAAGATTGATACCGAAAAATGGAAGGATTATAAAAGTAATTGGTTCGGTTTTTCTTTAAAATATCCTGATTATTGGCCGGAGCCGATTGTCCTTAAATCGACCGGGTTTTCCGGTGAAGTTTTGCGAATGTCTTTTTTGTCAAATGAGGCTGAGGAAAAATTTAGCGGTTTCCAAGTGGCGGTGTATGATTTGAATGTTGTTAAAGAATTTTCCAAGACAGCCGAATTCCCGGCAGTTAAAAATCAAGAACTTTTTGTTTCCGGAGAATGCGAGGATAGGAAGGTTTATTTGTTGGAAACCGGCGAATATCCGGCCGAGGAAATTTATGTTCCGCTTGAGGACAGGTGTTATCGGGCGGTTTTATTTTTTAGCGTGGTTAATGATGAATATGTTTATAATATTACTCCTATTTTAAAAGCAGGAGCGGTTTTTGAGGACGAGCCGATGAAGGAGTTGAGCGAAAATTTGCCGGAATTTTTTGAAGCAGCGGCTTATTTTGAAAATATTGACATTGTCAGACCGCAAAAAAAGACTGTTACCCCAAAAATAAACGCTCCCAAGCCTGTTTCATATAAAGTGGACGAAAAGGGTCGGTTGGTTTGCGCCAAGAAAAAAGACAAGCCATCCAAGAGTAAACAAGGCAAAAAGAAACATTTGGATATGGAATGCTGTCTTGATCCGGACGAATATCCCAATCCGCATTGTTATTATGATCCCGCCAAATATGGGAAATATTTGAAATAAATAAGATTAAAAGAGTTTATGCCATGGTCTCGATCAGATAGCGGGAGTTGATTTTCAGTAGTTCGTTTTTTGATTTATAAAAAATAAAAAATTATGATTCGGGATCTTAGCGGTCCAACCCCCAAGCAGGGGGTTGGACCGCTAAGAAAAAATATAAAATTTCAGATCACTGATAAACAGTTTTTTGGATTAATTTGTGTTAACATTGCAGCAAAGGAGTTTACATTTTAAAAATAGAAAAGTAAGATAAAA
>JAZHDF010000079.1:0-12717 GCA_036584565.1 Candidatus Moraniibacteriota bacterium | reverse complement strand
GGATGATATGCGCTTGGGCAAAGAAAATAATTTGCCCTTTATCCAGCATGTGGCAATGGACGGAAATTTTAAAGAGGAAATGGGTGAGTTGGCCGGGCTTAATGTTAAGCCGATTGAAAATCATCAAGCGACGGATATTGAAATTATCAAATATCTGGCCAAAAACGGAACTTTATTCAGCAAAGAAAAATACGAGCATAGTTATCCGCATTGTTGGCGGTGCGATACTCCGCTGATAAATTATGCCACCAGCTCTTGGTTTGTGGCGGTGACCAAGATCAAGGAAAAAGCTCTAAAATCGGCCAAGAATATTAATTGGTCGCCGGCCAATATGAAAGAGGGGCGATTCGGGAATTGGTTGGAAGGAGCGCGAGACTGGTCGATCAGTCGGCAGAGGTTTTGGGCCAGCGTGATGCCGATTTGGGTGTGCGATATTTGCGGGGAGAAAAAAGTCGTGGGTTCTATTGATGAGATCAGAGAAGGATTTGACAACCCAAATAAATTATTTTTAGTCCGTCATGGGGAAGCGGAAAGTAATACAAAAAACTTTCCTAGTTCCATCCCGAAAAAATCAAAAAATTCTCTTACTGAAAAAGGTCGAGAACAAATAGAAAAAACAGCTTTAAATTTAATTGACAAAAAAATAGATTTGATAATAACTTCGCCATTATCAAGAGCTGTGGAAACGGCTGAAATTTTAGCAAAGAAAACAGGAGCAAAAATTATTTCTGATGATATGCTTAGAGAAACAGATATAGGAAAGCTAAAAGGGAAAAAGGTTCAATTTGATTTTTTGGATGAGCAACAATTTATCAAAAACAATTCTTACGGTGTGGAGACTTTCTTTCAAATGGAAGAGCGCTTACAAAAATTTATTGAAAAAATAAATATTAAATTTTCAGGAAAGAATATTGTTGTGGTTTCTCATGGAGATACAATTCGGATGTTTAAAGGAGTTTTGTGCGGGGAAAGTGTAAAAGAAATTTATCAAAAAAGATTTCCTAAAAACGGGGAAATCAACATAGAATATTCCAAAAAAGTTGATTTGCATAAACATACGGTGGATAAAATTACTTTTAAGTGCGAGAGGTGTCAAGGGGAAATGAGAAGAGTGCCGGATGTTTTGGACACTTGGTTTGATAGCGGTTCGATGCCTTATGCTCAGAAGCATTATCCGTTTGAAAATCAAGAAAGATTTGAGAAGAATTTCCCGGCGGATTTTATCGCCGAGGGAGTGGATCAAACTCGGGCTTGGTTTTATTATCTGCATATAATCGGCAACGGCATCAAAGACAAAGAAGCTTTTAGAAATGTAATTGTCAACGGGATTGTTTTGGCCGAGGATGGAAAAAAGATGGCTAAAAAATTAAAAAATTATCCCGATCCAATGGAGATGCTGGAGAAATACGGAGCGGACAGTATGCGGTATTATTTGATGAGCTCTCCGGTGGTGGCGGCGCAAAACTTGAGTTTTAAGGAAAGCGATCTGGGAGAAGTCACTCGCGGAATGATGCGAATGCTTTGGAACAGTTATTCTTTTTTCGTGCTTTATGCCGAGATTGATAAATTCGAAGGGGATAAAAATTTCAATCCGCAAAAATTAAAGGGATTATTGGACAAATGGATTATTTCGGAATTACAAATGCTTATTCGGGATTTCAATCTGCATATGGAAAATTATGAGCTCCATAAGGCGGCGCGACTTTTGCCGAAATTTGTCGACAATCTCTCCAACTGGTATATCCGTCGAAGCCGCAAAAGATTTTGGAAAAGTGAAAATGACGGAGATAAAAACGAAGCTTACCAAGCTCTTTATTGTGTCTTGACGGAATTGTCAAAATTGATGGCGCCTTTTACACCCTTTATTTCCGAGGAGATCTATAAAAATTTAACCGGAGAGGTGTCGGTTCATTTGGCGGATTTTCCAATGGCCAAGGAAGAATTGATTAATGAAAAAATAAACTCGGATATGTCAAATGTAAGGGAAATTGTAAATATTGGGTTACAATTGCGAGCCAAAAGCGGAATCAAAGTCAGACAACCGTTAAGTGAATTAAGAATTAAAAATTATGAATTAAACGAGGAATTTTCGGATATTATCAGAGAAGAAGTGAATGTGAAAAATGTTTTAAATGTTGAAAGCGTGCAGAATGTTGAAAATGTTACGTGGGATGAGGAGCAAAAAGTGGGACTGAATATTGAAATTACCCCCGAACTAAAACTCGAAGGTCAAGCGCGGGAATTAATCCGGCATATTCAAGAGATGCGCAAAGAAGCGGGTTATGAAGTTGATAATCGAATCAAAATTTGGTATGCTAAGGAAAATCCGATTTTTCTAAAATTCGGAGATTTGGTCGCCAGAGAAACTTTGGCCGATCAAGTTCTTTTAAAATCTTCTGCGGAGGATATCGACTTGGAAAAAGAAATAAAAATCGGGGAGGATGTTTTTCTGGTTTCGATAAAAAGGTAAAAAAGGAGAAATGGCTATGTTGTATAAAGACTTGTATGAAGACGGAATTTATGCCGAGCCGGTCAAAATCGGTCCCCTTTTAATTCACTTATCAATTCTGGCAATTTTTATTTTGGCGGTTCATTTGTTAGGCAAGGTTGGTTTTTTGCAAACGCTAATTTTTTCGACAATGGGCTATATTTTTTTAAGCCTCGGGTATTTTCTTTTTAAAAGAACGGAGGGTGAAATCATGGATAGGGCGCCTTTCCGACAAATTTGGACAATTTCTTGGAATTTTTTGTGGCTCTGGATTTTTTTCAAATATATGCCGAAATATTTTCCTTCTTTTCCGGAACTGAAAATGAGCTTGGATTGGCTGTGGAACGGAGTTTGCTTTTTCTTGGCTCTTGCTACGGCCTATATCACTGATTTTCTTCATTTTTATTTTAACAGAGGAGCGCATCGGAAAGGTAAACAATCTGATGATTCTAAAGAGGAGATGCAATGTCCGGATTGCGGATCAGGGTCCTTTGAGACTTTCAACGAATTTCATCAGCTGGAAGTTTGCAGCAATCTTTTTCCCGGTCATGTATCGTTGCGACCGATGCAGTGGAGGTGCAAAGGGTGCGGGAAGATTTTCTGATCTTTTTTGCTTATGCCGACAAGCTACGGTTTGTCGGCATGTTTTTTTGCGATTTTTGTTGTATAATTGTAGTTATGGAATACAAATACACCGGCATAATTTTAAACAAAAAAGATATCGGCGAAACCGATCGGATTTATAATATTTATACCCTTGAGGAGGGTAAAATTTCCGTTATCGCCAGAGGAGTGCGCAAACCCCGAGCCAAACTGGCCGGTCATTTGGAAAATTTTTATTTGGTTGACTTGACTGTAATGAAAAACAGGGGAATGGGGAATATTTCCAGTTCGATTGTCGAAAAAAATTTCAAAGAATTAAAAAATGATTTCGAGTCTTTGAAAAAAGTTTTTCAAGCGGTAAAAATCATGGGACGTCTTATCAAGGACCAAGAGAGGGATTTAAAGGTTTTTTTTCTTTTTCTGGAATATTTGGAAACTTTAAATAAAATCAGTGAAAATTTCCCGATAAACGAAGAGAGGAAAAATCTTATCAATCAAGGTTTTTTGTTTAAACTTTTGGATCTTTTGGGTTACAAGTTGGAGATAGGACGATGCGTTGATTGCCAAGGCAAGCTGGCGCCGGAAAATAATTTTTTCGATTGCAATCGGGGCGGAGTGGTTTGCGGGAAATGCGCTTTTAAGGGGGGACAGCTTCTGTCAATCGGTAACAACAGTATAAAAGTAATTAGGATATTTTTTAAAAACGAAATAAAAAATTTGTTAAAATTAAAGATAAACAAAAGAGAATCCTTGGAATTGGCGAGAATCTCGGATAATTTTATAAAATGGATTTGTTAAGTTGGATTTTTTTTGTTAAGATTAAGACAGTTTTAGGAAACTTTGTTGGGATAAAAATAAAAATTAAAGCATTTTGCAATCATTATGTCGTTAAAAGACGTTGAAGATAAATTGTATGATCCCAATTCCGATTTGGAAAGTCGGGAACATTCCAAAAGTATTTTTGATGCCGATGGCGAGCGGGAAGCTAAGGATAGCTTTGAAGAAAAAAAGTCAGACTGGGAAAGTTTTAGTGCTCGGTGGCTCGACGATCAAAAAAGACTGGCTATTTATGTGGCGGCGGTTGTTTTAGGGGTGATTGTTTTCGGAATCATTTTGATCTTCGCTATCGGCAAATTTAAGGAGAGTGCCTTTTCTGAAAATAATGTTACTGTTTCTTTGGAAGGCCCGACCTCGATTGATAGCGCCAAGGAGGCCAAATATATCATAAAATACAAAAATAAAAACAGGGTTTCTCTTAAAAATGTGGATTTAATTCTTAACCATTCGGAAAGTTTTTATCCGGATGAAACAAACGAGCTGAAAAAAGTTACCGACCGAAGCAGTCGCTTGAAAATAGAAGAAATCGGTCCTTTCGGGGGAGGAAAAATAGAAATCAGTGGAAAATTTTACGCTTCCGAAAATTATTTGGTTTATCTGCAGCCCGTTTTGAAATATCAGCCTTCCAATTTCAGCAGTTACTTTGAAGCCACTTCCCAAACCGGAGTAAAAATAACCAGTTCGCCGATAAACTTAACCATCAATGCTCCCCGAGAGGCCTTGGACGAGTCCAGCGTCGAGTATGAATTTTTTTATGAAAACAAAGGCAGTCAGAATCTTAACAATCTTAATTTGAAATTGGAATATTCGGAAGGTTTTATTTTTCAATCCGGCATCCCGAATCCGGTTAGCGGAGAGAATGTTTGGCATATCGGCGATTTAAAGGTGGGGGAAAGCGGAAAAATAAAAGTCAAAGGCAAGATGGATGGGGAGCAATATGACACAAAGTTGATTAAGGCGATTATCTATAAAAACGAAGTCAATAATACGGAGATTGTTTACGGCAAGGCCGAAGGAGTGACAAAAATAGTGGTTCCTCCCTTGGCCGTTAGTCATAAATTAAACGGAAAAAATTCGGCCAATGTTAATTTGGGGGATTCTTTGACTTATCTGATTAGCTATTCCAATCGGGGAGATATCGGTTTAAAGGATGTGGTTGTAAAATTAAAAATAGACAGTCCGGTGATAAATTATGAGAAACTGGACCTAAAAGACGGCGCTTATAACAGTAAGAGTAAGGATATAACCTGGAAAGCTTCGGATATTCCTCAATTGCAAAAACTTGAGCCCGGAAATGTCGGGCAGATAGAGTTAACGGTTCCGCTAAAAGGGAAGTTGGAGATTGAAAGCTTTGATCAAAAAAACTTTATTATCGAATCGGTGGCGACTATTGATAGCTCCGACGTAGCCTTTCAATCTCTCGGCAACAGCAAAAACATCAGCAACACTATCGTCGCCAAATTGAATTCCAAAGTTATTTTGGAAAGCAAAGTTTATTTCAAAGACGGGGATATAGAGAACTTCGGTCCGATCCCCCAAAAAGTGGGCGAAGAAACCACTTATACGGTGGAATGGAAAGTCGCCAATGTTTCCAACGATATTTCCGATGTTAAGGTTTCGGCCTTTTTGCCGACTTGGATAAACTGGAAGGGCTTGGTGGTGCCGGAGGACAAAAAAGTTTCCTTTAACGAAAGAACGCATGAGATTATTTGGGAAATCGGTCGGATGCAAAACGGCAAAGGAATCCTCAATGAGCCGGAAATGGTAAAATTTCAAATAGGTTTGGTGCCGGAGGTAAACCAAGTGGGTGAAATGGTAAAACTGATTTATGAAACCAGGGTGACCGGTCGGGATGATTTTACTCAAGATAGTTTCAACTGGAAAACGGGAGATAGTAATATCAATTTGGAGGAATTTGCAAATAGTCAAATTTATGGTAACTTTATTACCAAGTAATAAATTCGATTTGATGGAGAAACATAGGCATAAAAGAATAAAAACCAAAAGCGGAGGACTGAAAACTCCGTTTTTTATGCCGGACGCCACTCGCGGTTTGGTTAAGTTTTTGAGCAATGATGATTTAAAAAAGGCCGGAGTCGGGCCGATGGTGGTCAATACTTATCATCTTTTTTTGCAACCCGGCGTGAAACTCATTCGACAGGCGGGGGGAATTCACGATTTTATGAATTATCGAAAACCTCTTTTGTCCGATAGCGGGGGTTATCAAGTTTTTTCTTTGATTCATAAAAATCCTCAAATGGGAAAAATTACCGATCAGGGAGTGATGTTTCGTTCTCCGCTTGACGGCCAAAAACACTTTATCACACCGGAAAAATCGATTCAGATCCAGTTTGATTTGGGGGTGGATATGCTGGTTTGTTTTGATGATCCGCCGCCCAATAATTACAAAAAAGAAAAAATCGCTCAAGCGGTGGAGAGGACAATCGCTTGGGCGCAGAGATGTTTGATGGAATATAAAAAACAGTTGATAAAAAGAAAGATAAAGGGATCGGAGCGACCTTTGATTTTTTGCGTTGTCCAAGGCGGCGAACATATCGACTTGAGAAAGCGGTGTGTCGAAGGCTTGCTGGCGGTGGCTGAAAAAGTCGGTTTAAAATGGGACGGTTTCGGATTCGGCGCCAGACATATCGATGGCGAGGGAAATTTTATGGGAGAAGTTTTACAAAAGACAGCCGATTTTATCCCGGAAAAGTATTTACGTTTCGCTTTGGGAGTGGGAACGCCCGAGGATATCGTCAAATGTTATAAGATGGGTTGGGATATGTTTGATTGCGTGATTCCGACTCGAGAGGGGAGACACGGAAAACTTTTTCTTCGAAAAAGTAATAATCAATTGTCAATAATCAATACTCAATCAAATGCTAAGGATAGAAAAAACATAAAAAACAAATTTTATGAAACAATTAGCATAAAAAATAATAAATTCAAAAAAGATTTTGGACCGGTGGATGAAAGGTGTGATTGCTATCTGTGCAAAAATTACAGTCGCGCTTATTTAAATCATCTGTTTAGGATTAGGGATCCCTTGGGAATGCGCTTGGCGGCTGTGCATAATTTAAAATTTTATGCCGATTTATTGGAAGAGTTGAGGAAAATTTAAAAATATCTTAAATAATTTAAAATAGAAAAATATGTTAAAGCAAAAGATAAATAATTTTTTGAAAAATAAAAAAAACATTTTTTTAATCGGGGCGGTTTTTTTGATTGCTTCGGTTTTTTTACTTAACTTTCTCGGGCAGTGGGCGATATCAAAATGGGGCGATTCACTTTTGAGTGAGGACAAAAAAGGTCAATCTAAAGTCGGTGATTTGGTATTATCCGGAAACGGCCCTCAGAAATCGGATTTTTTTGCGCTCAAGAAGGGCTTGGCGGTTTTTGATTTTGAATATGAGGGCAAAAACGGTTTTTCGGCGGTTTTGAACGATAAAGAGGGTGTTAAAGCGGAATTGCTTATCAGTGAAAAAAAAGATTCAGTTAAAGATTTTAAAGTAAAAGTTATTTCCAAAGAGGGTGAATATCAATTAAATATTCTGGGAGAGGGTGATTGGCAAGTTAAGATAAAGAATTTGATCGCCCAAAAAAATATCACCAAAGATAATAAAATAAAAGGTAAGAATCGAGAATTATCTGATTTTTTTAGTCTACCTGCCGGTCAAACTAAATTTAAATTAAAAAATGAGGGGAGTTCGCATTATGTCTTCAGGCTTTTGAGCGAAAGCGGAGAAACTGATGAAATTTTGGCTAAGGGGGTGGGTTCTTTTGAGGGAGAGAAAGAGATTAATTTACCTCGAGAAGGCTATTATGTTTTGGACGTAATCTCCGACGGGAAATGGGAAATCGTTTATTAAATTCGGTTTTGATAAAAATCGGTTATTGACTAATCTGTTTATTTTTTATAAAATTATAGATGTTGTTGAGTTTTCGGAATGACCTTATTTAAGTAAAATTTAGATAAAAAAATGACAAACGAAAAAAAGAGAATTGTTTTGGGTCTCGTGGGCGCCACCGGATCGGGCAAAGATACGGTAGCCGACTATTTGGAAAAGAAATATAATGTGCAAAAAATGCGCTTTGCCGATCCGCTCAAGGAAACTTTGGCAATTTATTTCGACAAATTTTCCAAAGAAGATCAAGGTTGGCTGGCGGTGCAGTTTCGCAAGCGATTCGGGGATGATATTTTGAGTCGGGCATTGCGCAAGAGAATCGATAACGGAGAGGGGATAATTATGGTTAACGGAGTGCGCTTCTGGGAGGATTTTCATTTTGTAAAATCTTATACCGATAGTCATATTCTTTTTATCGATGTGCCGCAAAAAATCCGCTGGGAGAGAACTGTCAGTCGAGGAGAAAAATCCGATGATGCGATGAGTTTTGAAAAATTTCAAGAAACCGAGCAGACTATGGAGACCGAGAAATATGTACCAGAAATGAAAGAGCGTGCCGATTTTGTGATAAATAACGATCAGGATCTGGAGCATCTTTTGGAAGAAGTGGATAAAGTAATGGCGGAAATTATGAAAAAATAAATCAAAAAGAGGTTTTGGAGACCTCTTTTTCTTATGCTATGAAAAAAATAATTTTAGGTTTGACGGGGGAGATCGCCAGCGGCAAGGGTACGGCGGTTAATTATCTAATTGAAAAACACGGGGCTTCCAGTTATCGTTTTTCTTCGATTATGCGAGATGTTTTGAACCGGTTGCATTTGGAGCATAGCCGGGAATTGTTACAGAGAACTTCTTCGATGTTAAGAGAAAATTTCGGAGAAAATATTTTTGCCCGAGTGATTGCTCAAGATATCCGGGGGGATAAAAATCCGATTATTGTGGTGGATGGAATTCGTCGGCCGGAGGATTTGGAAATTCTGCGGGAAAATCCCGATTTTAAGTTGGTTTTTATCGAAGTTGGTTTGGAAAAGAGATATGAGCGCATCATAAAAAGGGGAGAAAACACCGATGATAAGACCAAGACTTTGGAGGAATTCAAATTTGACGCTCAGCGGGAGGCCGAATTAACTATTGCCGGCTTGAAAGAAAGAGCCGATTTTATCCTGGATAATAACGGCACGCCGGAAGAATTGGAAAAGCAGATTGAAAAACTGTTGAAATAAAAAGATAAGCGGTTTGTTACGTAGCAAGTTACGTAGCAAAAAATAGAAAATATTTTATGGATTTTGAAAAACTTAAAATCAAAGATTATAAATATTGGGAACTTTATCTTCATGACCCGCATTATTATTTGGGAAGTGTTTATTTGTGGGCAAAAAGGAATGATCAAGTTGATTTTTTAGAAACTACCAAGGAGGAAAGGCAGGAATTTTTTCGGGTGGCTAAAGATGTAAAAAATGTTCTGGAAAAATTATTTCAAGTTGATAGATTTAATATTGCCAATTTGCAAAACAAAGTAAACCATTTGCATGTACATATAATCCCAAGATATAGCTCCCCAAGAGATTTTGACGGCTTTACATTTTTAGATGAAAATTGGGGAAAAATGTTTTATCCGTACAATGAGCAAATCAAAATACCCGAAAAAATTCTTTTGGGTATAGTTGATAAAATCCGAGATAATTTACGATAATAAATATTTTTAACTGATTGTTGAAATTTACAAGGGGTTTTAGGTCTGGTTCAATTTTTGATTTAAAACATCAAAAAACAATAATCCTCGGCAAAAGCCGAGGGTTTTATTTTTAAAATGAAGTCAAAAAAAGTACATTTTATTTACGGCCGTAAATAAAATGCACCTTACAATTTAATTGTTTTCAGCTATGAATAATTGATTCAAGCTATAAAATAAACAAAAATACTTTTATTGTTATTTTATGAACCCCGGAAGTCTTATATCCGCCATATTGAAATGATTATTCGTTAATGCTACAATAAAAACGCTTTAATTTATAGAATTATTTCAATAAATATGGATAAAAAAGAATTGGAACAAAAAGTGGATGAAATTTTGGATAGAGGAATTTTGGTCGAATTTTTGCCGACCAAAGAAGAATTTCGCAATAAGCTATTGGCCGGAGAAAAATTAAGATTTTATATCGGGGCCGATCCGACCGCCAAAGCGCTTCACTTGGGGCATGCCCAAAATCTGATGGTATTGGAAGATTTTAGGAGACTTGGACACGAGGTTATCTTTTTAATCGGTGATTTTACCGGGATGATCGGGGATCCGAGCGACAAGTCTTCGGCCAGAGTCAAACAAACCCGAGCGGAGGTGGAGGCGAATTTTAGCGCTTGGAAAGATCAGGTAAAAAATATTCTGGATTTTGAAGACAAGGAAAATCCGGTTTTGATAAAATACAATTCCGAATGGTTGGGAAAACTCAATTTCGGGGATGTTTTGGAGTTGGCCAGTAATTTTACCGTTCAGCAAATGTTGGAGCGGGATATGTTTGAAAAAAGGATGAATGAGGGGCGACCGATTTATATTCACGAATTTATGTATCCTTTGATGCAGGGATATGACAGTGTGGCGATGGATGTAGATGTGGAGATGTGCGGAACCGATCAAATTTTTAACGCTTTAGCCGGCAGGACTTTGATGCAAAAAATGAAAAATAAAGATAAATTTATTATTGCCGCCAAGTTGATTGCGGACGAAAAAACCGGGATGTTGATGTCCAAGTCTAACGGGACCGGAGTTTTTTTGGATTTGGATGCCAATAATCTTTTCGGGGCGATAATGTCTCAGCCGGACGGGATGATTAAGCCTTTGGCAATCGGATGCACCAGGATTTCGCTTTCTGAAATTGAAAAACTGATGCAATTGGAAAACCCGCGAGATGCCAAATTAAAACTGGCTTGGGAAATTGTCAAAATTTATCACGGAAAAGAAAGGGCGGATGAAGCTCGGGAGTATTTTATCAATACTTTTTCTAAAAAAGAACTGCCGGACGAAGTGGCCGAGGAGAAGGCGACCGAGGGCGAGGAAATGCTCAATTTTATCGTCAGAGCGGGATTTGCTTCGAGCAAAGGAGAAGCTCGCAGAAAAATCGAGCAAGGCGGAGTTTCGATTGACGGTCAAAAAATATCCGATATTAAGCAAACATTGACAAAGGATTTATTTAATGGAAAAATATTGAAGGTTGGAAAGAAGAATTTTATCAAGATAGTTTTTTAAACCAACACCGAAGGAGGCGCAATGGCTAAGGAAAATAAGCTTCGTAATGGTTGCGGATCATCCTCCAAACATGTCATCCAGAGATTGAGACACCAGTATCGATTTAACGGGGATGAAAAAGAAGCCAAAAAATTTATTGCTTTGTGTCGTAAGCGAGCCGGCAAAAACGGAAATTTGGTTATCTCCGCCGAAAACCTCAAAATTTCTCGCAGGCAAATGTCTCTTTGGAATCTCGAGGATAACAAATATTTTATTGTTTTCGCCGGAGGTAAAGGCGTCACTATTTTGAGTTTGGTTTCCTAAGGGAATCCCTAAAAAGAGATTCCCTTAAATTTTGTCAAAAATATAAAAGTAAAAATATGAATGTTATAAAAACAAATATTGAAGATGTTTTGATTATCGAACTCCGGGTTTTCGGCGATGAACGAGGTTTTTTTGTGGAAACTTTTAATTTGGAAAGATATAAAGAGGCCGGGATAGATTGGGAATTTGTCCAGGATAATTTGTCCTCTTCGATGAAGGGAGTTTTGCGCGGTTTGCATTTTCAGAGAGATCCTTTTGCTCAGGGTAAATTGGTTCAAGTTATTCAAGGAAAAGTTTTGGATGTAGCGGTGGATATCCGCAAAAATTCTCCCACTTTCGGCCAATATATAAGTGTGGAGTTGTCCGGAGAAAACAAAAAACAACTTTGGATCGCTCCCGGGATGGCGCACGGATTTTTGGCTCTGGAGGATAATACGATTTTCAGCTATAAATGCACCAATTTATATAATCCGGTGGCGGAGGGTGGCTTGCTTTGGAATGACAAAGATTTGAATATAGATTGGAAACTGGAGGAAAACGGAATAAAAAATCCTATTATTTCCGAGAAAGATTTAAGAAATATTTCTTGGCAAGAATTTGCAGGATAAAAAGTTCTTTGCGTTTCATAAAAGAGGAGAGGATGATGAAGAAAAAAAGGAGTTTGATTGAAACAAACGGGGTTGTTTTTTATCCTAAGCCTTGTCATTTTTCCGCCGATTATCTTGCTATCGGAGAAATAAAAGATAATTTTCCGGCAGAAGATATCTTGGAAGAATTGAAGGAATATCAGATTGAAAAGATGGATACCTTGAGAAAGAGCGGTTATGAAGCAGAGGATTGCAGGGAATGCCGAGACGTTTTTTTAATCCAAGGCGACAAATTGACTTGTAAATTTTGCTGTCTTTTTCGAGAGGTGGCGGTTTTAAACGAAATCATTCTGTGTTTTAGTTAAATCTGACTTTTCCGGGTTTCGGATCCCAATGGGATGCCGAAACCTTTTTGTTTTCCTATTTCTCCTATTTGAATCAGGCATTGAATTTTATCCGGTATCTTGCTAAAATTAAAGTATAAGTTTTAAGCTAAAAAATATGAATTTGTTGGTGACAGGCGGGGCCGGATTTATCGGTTCCAATTTTATCCATTATATTTTGGAGAATTATCCCAAGGATAAGGTAATCAATTATGATGCGTTGACTTACGCCGGCAACTTGGAAAACTTAAAAGGTTTGGCCGATAATCCCAATTATCGATTTGTGCACGGCGATATAATGGACACTATTTTATTGGAAGAGTTAATGAAAGAGGTCGATGTTATTGTTCACTTCGCGGCGGAGTCGCAT
>JAZHDF010000078.1:0-12988 GCA_036584565.1 Candidatus Moraniibacteriota bacterium | reverse complement strand
TAAGCTTTTAATATCATCTCTTTTCCTTGGTAGGTCCATATTTTTGGCTTTATTGAACTAGTGTTGGTCATTGCTAACAACTGAGGCATCGCCTGTTCCAATATATCTTCTCTTTTTTTTAGTAAATCTTTAAGCTTCTCTGGACCGATAGCAAAAAATTTTCTTCTTTTCCCTTGGAAAGTTGTCTTAATAAAACCAGATTTTTCCATTTGTTCTATGTTTTCATAAACAGTAGTTCTTTTTATGTCTGTTTTTCTAGCAATATCGATAATTGTCGCCTCCCCAATCTCAAGACAAGCTAAATATATTTTAGCTTGTTTAGAGTTCATTCCTATTTGAATAAGTGTTTCTAACATATTTTCTATAAATGTCGGAAAATCCGATGACATAATCATAATATCATATAGTTATAAATATGTCAAAAAAGCCTTAAAATAAGCATAATCATACAAGTATCTAAAAAATAATTATCCTATTTGACGATTATAATTGACATTTTAACAAATTCGGTGTATACTTAATTGTTAAGATGAAATAGCAAATAAAAACATCTTAACAAAGTTCATCGAAAATCACCCCCGCCCAATAAAACATCTCAAAAAGGAGAACTGACATGAAAAAAATGTTAATAGTAGAAGATGACGCCCAATCCGCTTCTGCAGCAATAGATTATCTTTCAGATAAATACGAGTGCTACTTGGCAAAAGATTATTGCGAAGCATTGGAACTTTTGGAGAAGAGACGTTACGACTATGTCGTAACGGACACTCTCTATCCACAAGCGACAGGAACGGGCCTAAAGGATAGAATAGAGGAATTAGCGCAAGAAGTAAAAACAACTCTCGAAGAAATATACGGGAGTTATGAGAATATCTCTCATAGATCAAGGAAGGGCCTCGAGGAGTGGGTAAATAACCCCGATGAGGCAACTCAGCCGATGGGAGTTTTCTTGATAAGGACTCTTTTTGAGCTTAAATATTCAAGAGCTCAAATCATTCTTACCACGAGCAACCACCATGGGGAGTTGTTTGAGCCAGTCTGGTGCTGTATATGCAACAAGAGAACTCTTCCCAGTTTCCCGTGGTTCGCAAGCTGGCCTGCATTGAGTGAGGGAAACAAACACCAAAATTTGGTGTGGAAAACAGCCCACGAGATTTTACAAGAGCGTAGGTGATAAGTAGATTCACGGGCAAGAAGATAACATCTTCCTTGCCCCTTCAATCAAAACTATAAATTATTTGTAGTTTTATAGAAGAAAAGTTCTTTAAAATAAAATCTCAAAAACAGTCGGGCACTTGATTGATAACCGACATAAAAGGCAGGAAGCTTGCCATTATTCCATTGTGGAATATAAAACAGCTGACGGTTTTTGAGACATCTCTTAGGGAGAGCACCATGGATTTAACTGCACTCATGAACAAAATCCAGCGCGAAAACGACAATAGTATGCCTAGCGGACAAAAACCGGAGGTTTACTCTAGAGAGCTCAGCGCAGAGAAGCATGTGATCATCGCCATCATCTATGACGGCAGAGATCGAGACTCTCAAATAGAGACTGTTGCTGCATGGATCGTCAAAAACGATACCATTCAGGAATTTAGGGCGAGCCGGGATTCAGTAAGTTTTTTGAGATATAATATTGGGCAGTACTATCAAAAATTCTCAAGAACAACTGTAAGCTTTTGGGAGATGGAACTCACAGAAGAAGCCAGCGACATTCTCAGGGTTAAATTCCCCATCTCCCAGCAATATCTGCACGGCATTCATCTGTGCTGGCGAGAGATAGGCAACATCGATATGAAGCTTGTAGCTAAATCTGACCCGATACCCATCTCCTGAGTCGGACGGCGCCAAACCATCGGCGTAGTAACAGAATTGAGGCCAATGAGGTCATCAAGCTCATCGCATCACAAATGGCCGGGCAAGAGGATAAAATAATCTTCTTGCCCCTTCAATCAAAACTATAAATATTTGTAGTTTTGTAGAAGTACATTCTTAAAAATACAACAACGAGGGGTGCTTATGAATAATCAAGGGGATGCTATTATATGGATTATTAATGGGCTACTCTCAATGGTAACATTATTGTTGAGCTGTGAATATGTATATAAAAAATACAAAAAGCGTTGGATGAAAATTGCAATGATTGGAATCCTTATTGTTACAATTTTTTCTATAGCAATGCAAATTTTAAATTTTCCACAATAGATAATTAATCCATTGTTAATGCTTTCCTTTTAATTCACGGGCCAGCAGATAAAATCTTCTTGCCCTTTTTTATTTTTCCAAACAAAAACCACCCGCTTTAAAATAATTTGGACTCAAAAAACAAAAAGATGATTAAGTATAATCATCTTTTATTCAGTGTCCTATGTTCTATGTTCTAAATAATCGTCGAAGCTCCAACCTTATCACCGTTTTTCATATTCATTATGCGCACCCCCTGAGTGGCTCGGCCCAAAACGGAAATACTCTTAAGCGGAATTCTGATTATTTGACCCTTGGTAGAAGTAACAAATAAATCACTATCTATTTCATCCGCATTAACTATTCTTCCGCCCACCAGTTTTCCGTTTTTAGCCGTAATACTGGCGGTTTTAATTCCGCTTCCCCCTCTTTTTTGAATCTTATAAAACCTCAAGTCCGTTCTTTTGCCATAGCCGTTTTCGCTGATAATCATCACCTGATTGCCTTTTTGACCTTTAAATACCGCATCCACACCCACTACACTGTCATCTTTTTTGAGTTTTATCCCCCTAACTCCTCCTGCCCCCCTACCCATAGCCCGCACGTCGGTTTCTTTAAATCTAATAGCCTGCCCTCTTGAAGTAGCCATAATTATTTCATCTGTTCCGGTAGTAAGCTTAACCCAACGAAGCTTATCTTCCTTGCTAAGGTTAATAGCAATCAAACCACTTCTTCTTACATTTTCAAACTCCTCCACCTTCACACGCTTTACATTTCCCTCCTCCGTAGCCATAAAGAAAAATTTAAATCCGTCATCTTTATTGAAAGCCAACATTTCCGTTACTTTTTCTCCGGAAGAAAGTTGTAAGAAGTTTACCAGGGCTTGACCCCGAGATGTTCTGGTTGATTCCGGAATTTCATAAGCCTTGGTTTGAAAAACCTTTCCGCTATTGGTAAAAAAGAGTAAATTATCGTGGGCCATGACCGCATAAACTTGGGAAATGATGTCGTCCTCCTTAATATTGGCTCCGATCACACCCTTTCCGCCTCTTTTTTGAGTTTTATAAACATCCGGACTCATCCTTTTTATATAACCGCTTTGAGACAAAGTAATGATCGATTCTTCATTAGCCACCAAATCCTCCTGTCGAAATTCCCCTATTTTTCCTTTGATTACTTTGGTTTTTCTTTCATCTCCATATTGTTCTTTAATTTCAATCAATTCCTTTTTAACAATTCCCATCAATTTTTTTCGACTTTTCAAAATCGCTTCCAACTTGGCAATCAAAATTTTCTTTTCTTTTAATTCATCCTCTATCTTCTTCCTTTCCAGGCCGGCCAAGGTTTGAAGTTTCATCTCCAAAATAGCTTCCGCTTGCCTGTCTGAAAATTTGAATTTCTTCATCAAATTAACATGGGCCTCGGCTCTGGTTTTGGATTTTTTTATGGTGTTGATAACCGCATCAATATTATCCAGAGCTTTCTTTAGTCCCTCCAAAATATGCTCTCTATCCTTGGCTTTTTGCAAATCATATTGAGTTCTCCGTGTTACTACCTGTTCTCGATGAGCCACGTAATATTCCAGCATCGTCTTCAAATTCATCACTTGCGGATCGATTCCATCCGCCAAAGCCAACATATTTACATTGAAATTCTTTTGTAAATCCGTCAAAGAATAAAGCTTGTTTAGTACTTTTTCCGGATAAGAATCTTTTTTTAAATCGATAACTATCCTTACTCCGTCTTTGTTGGATTCATCTCTTAAACCCTTAATTCCTTGAATTTTTTGCTCTTTTACCAGTAGAGCTATTTTTTCCAATAGGGTGGCTTTATTGGTTAAGTAAGTTATCTCAGACACAATAATTTGATAGCTTCCGTTTCTACCCTCGGTTATGCCCGCCTTGGCTCTGGTTATTATTCCCCCTTTCCCATCGATATAAGCGTCACGAATACTCTTCTCGTCATATATAACCCCTCCGGTAGGGAAATCGGGTCCCTTAACAAAAACCAGTAAATCATCCACTGTGGCTTTCGAATTATCGATTAAGTAAACAGTGGCATCGATCAATTCCCCCAAATTATGCGGAGGTATATTAGTGGCCATTCCAACCGCAATTCCCATCGAACCGTTAAGTAACAATTGAGGCAATTTTGAAGGTAAAACTGTCGGTTCTTTATGAACTCCGTCAAAGTTAGGTACAAAATCAACAGTGTTCTTTTCAATATCAACCAGCATCTCTTCGGCAATTTTTTTTAATTTTGCTTCTGTATAACGATAAGCAGCCGCTCCATCGCCATCCATTGATCCGAAGTTTCCCTGACCCCAAATCAAGGGGTAACGCAAAGAGAAATCTTGGGCCATTCTCACCATCGTATCGTAAACAGCCGCATCTCCATGCGGATGATATTTACCTAAAACCTCTCCGACCACCGTAGCGGATTTTCTAAATTTAGAACCGGATCTCAAACCGGTTTTCCACATAGAATACAAAATTCTTCTGTGCACCGGCTTTAAGCCGTCTCTAACATCCGGAAGCGCTCTGGCCACAATAACACTCATCGCATAATCCAAATAAGATTGTTGGACTTCTTTTACAATAGCTTGTTTTTGAACCCCTTTATCTTTTATATCTTTTTCCGTTTTCATATTAAAAATAAAATTATTCCAATTTTAAAATATATCGAAATTAATTATAATTTAAAAAATTTTCGCCTTATGGCTGAACCATCGGGTTTGTTTTTTCTATTTGATTCATCTGATTTTCCAAAACATCCGTCTTTTCCATATTATCCAAAATTTCCGATCCGCTATTGATCTTATTTTGATCTCTATTCATCAAGTCTTTAAGAGAAAAAATCCAAACGAAAAAAATTATAATCATACAAACAATTACCATCCCCCAAACATACCTAATTCTTTCATTTTCCGGTTTTTGGCGAATTTCTTCAATTTTATCAACTAAACTCATACTTTTTACTTGTTTTAATAATTCATCAATAGAACCTCCAAGCTCTTTCCTTCCAAATCTTTCTTTTTTAAACTAATTCTGCTTATTTTTTTCTTCGGAAAATCACCTATTTCGTGACAAAAATATTTTTCATTATCAATATCCATTTTTAAGCCCGGAGATTTATAGTGCATTGGAATTACTATTGCCGGACTTAATTTTTTGGCGATTTTAGCAGCTTCCTTACCATCAACAGTATATTTTCCCCCCACCGGTATCATTAAAATATCCACACTTCCTATTTTCTCCATCTGATTGACGGTCAACTCCGGAGTTCCCAGATCTCCCAAATGACAAATCCTGATATCCTCCGTATCCAAAACAAAAATAGTATTTCTCCCCCTTAGAGCACCCTCTTGATTATCATGGAAAGAGTCAATTCCGGCAATATTAATCCCCTTTACGGAATATTCGCCCGGAGAGTCGATAACCACAGGATTATCCTTTAGCGCTTCAATATTGGAATGATCGTCATGTTGAGTGTGAGAAACAAAAACCACATCCGCTCTTCCCTGTGGCGGTTTCAGGCCGATTCTTTTATCAAAAGGATCCATAAAGACTATTACATCTTCGGATCCTCTTCCTTCTTTTTTGGTAGTTATTTTAAAACAAGAATGGCCGTAATATTGAATATTCATAATTTAAAACAAGAGAAGATACGGACAATAAAAATTCGCATCTCTTTTTCTTTTATTTTTAAGCTACATCTCATTTTAGCACAATGTTTTTCGGTTGTCGAGATTTTAGAACGAATTTGGTTTTTGAGTTGATTTCTTTTCTTTTTTAAAATATAATGCTATCTTGGAAACATAATAAAATTAAAATAATCGAGTAACACAAAGATTAATCGCCAAAAGGAGAAACCCTTAAATCCTCCGGATAATAAATTAAACCATTTTAAAACAATTAAGGTTTCTTACTATAAAAAGTCAACTGGGTAAATGTAAGCCCATGTCTTTGGCCCTATAATTCTAAATAAATTAATAATGCCCCTGTAGTTCAGTGGATACCTGCCCGCCTTTGCCTGAGCCCTCATAGTTCAATGGATAGAACAAGGGACTCCTAAGCCCTAGATTTAAGTTCGATTCTTAATGAGGGCACAGGCGATGGCAGGCGGGGAAAAATCTACACTGAGGACTAAACGGAAGTTCGACTCTTCCCGGGGGCACAATTTTTATGCTAAAAAAAATACCATCCACTGTTATTAAGGCTATTTCCGATATCCAAAAAGAAAATTTTGAAGCTTTTATTGTTGGCGGTTGTGTTAGGGATTTGATATTGGGTAAAAAACCCAAAGATTGGGACATAACCACTAGTGCCACTCCCGAAGAATTATTGAAAATATTTCCGAATGGAAAATATGAAAACCAATTCGGCACCGTTATTTTGCCCGAAAAATATCTAGGTAATACCGAAAGCAAAGAAAACCTGGAAATAACCACCTATCGAACCGAGGCTAATTATTCCGACAAAAGAAGGCCGGATGAGATTAAATTTGCCGAAAAAATAGAGGATGACCTTAAGCGTAGAGATTTTACCGTCAATGCCTTAGCATTAAAGATAAAAGGTTCCGACTTTGAGATTATCGATTTATTTAAGGGACAAAGCGATCTCAAAAAGAAAATTCTCCGCGCTGTCGGCAAACCGGAGGAAAGATTTAATGAGGATGCCCTTCGAATGATGCGAGCGATTCGTTTTATCGCTCAGCTTAGTGTCAACAATGATTGGATTATAGAAAAAAACACACTTTCAGCTATTGAAAAAAAGGCTAATTTATTAGCTTTCATATCCAAAGAGCGACTAAGAGATGAATTTTCTAAAATAATTCTATCCCCGAACCCCGATCGGGGTGTTGATTTGTTAGTTAAAACAGGCTTGATGCAGCATATTATTCCGGAAATTTATCAAACCATCTCAGTAAAACAAAATAGACACCATTATCACGGGCCTTTCAACACAGTCTATAAACACCTTTTGGCTAGTCTCAAAAATTGTCCTTCTCGGAAACTGGAAGTTCGTCTCGCCGCTTTTTTGCATGATTTGGGAAAACCGGAAGCCAAAAGGGGTGAAGGAGAGTTCTCAACTTTTTATAACCATGAGTACATCAGCGCCAAAAAATCCGAAAAAATTCTCCAAAGACTCAAATTCCCCAAAAACATCATAGAAAAAACTGTTCTTTTGATAAAAAACCATATGTTTTATTACAATGTTGACGAGGTCGGAGAAAAAGGTGTGCGCAGAGTCATTCAAAAAGTCGGCTTGGAAAATATCAATGATTTAATAGATGTCCGCATCGGAGACCGACTCGGTAGCGGCACCGCCAAAGCTGTCCCTTATAAGCTAAGACATTTTAAATATATCGTAGAAAAAGTCTCTACTGACGCTGTTTCTGTCGGACAGCTCAAAATCAATGGTTGCGACTTAATGGAAACACTAAAAATCAAGCCCGGACCAAAAATAGGCTCGATTTTAGACATATTATTATCGGAAGTAATTGATGACTCAAAACTCAACAAAAAAAGCTATCTTTTAAAGAGGGCCGGTGAATTAAATCAAGAAAACCTGGATAAATTAAGAAGAATGGCCAAAAACAAAATAAAAGACAAGAAGGTTGAAGATGATAAAAAAATAAAAAATAAATATTGGGTTAAATAGATTTTAATTATTACGCTGTCATTGCGAGATTGCTACGATTATTCTTTCCTAGTAATTAAAGCAAGAAACAAAATCTAGAAATCAAAATTAACCAATTAAATTATATGCAAATAAAAATTGAAAATCTAAAAGAAAACCCGACAAACATCCTTCGCAGGGCGGGTTATTCTTTCCAGAAAAATGTTGGAAATGAAATGAGTTTTATTAGGTCACTGGCCTTATCAGGTTACCCGAGATTTCATATATACGCTCGAGTAGAAAACTCTTTTACCCTAATAATAAGCATTCATTTGGATCAAAAAAAAGAAACCTACGGAGATAACACTCGCCATCACGGGGAGTATCAAGACGAAGGGGCGCTGAGAACCGAAGTTGAAAGAATTTTGCCTATTCTTAATTCTATATAATCTCCCTGGTGTTGATTTTTTTAAATAAATGAATTATTATCAGAAGGTAAAAATTGGAAAGGTAAAAATTAAAACAAATCTT
This sequence comes from Candidatus Moraniibacteriota bacterium, assembly GCA_036584565.1. Classification (GTDB taxonomy): domain Bacteria; phylum Patescibacteriota; class Minisyncoccia; order Moranbacterales; family UBA9337; genus UBA9337. The sequence goes on along the minus strand of JAZHDF010000078.1, from coordinate 4,649 downwards.
TCCTTTTTAAAAAATTAATATGCCTGGGTGGTGAAATTGGTATACACGCCAGTCTTAGGAACTGGTAGGTTTATCCTGTGGAGGTTCAAGTCCTCTCCCAGGCACATTAAAAAAACGGCCCGACAAGGCCGTTTTTTATATTTGAAGATTAAATTAAGAATTTTCTCTTATTGCCCGCTAAATCGATAAAGTCATCTACTGCATCAATAAGTTTAGCGCTGGTTGATTTCTTAAAAGCGATTGCCTCCACTCGACATCCGGTCGTGTTTCTGACAAATTCAATCATAGGAATATAATCTCCATCTCCGGAAACCAAAACCAAAACATCTAAGGATTTACTTAGTTTAATAGCATCCACCGCAATTCCCACATCCCAATCGGCCTTTTTGGCTCCTCCGGCAAAAATTTGTAAATCTTTGGTTTTAACTTCAAAACCCTGCCCCTCAAGAGCTTCAAAAAACTTTTCCTCCAAACCCTCCTCGGTTTTAACTCCATAAGCGATTGCTCTGATTAATTTCCTCCCGCTTACGGCTTCATTTAGTATATTTTTAAAATTCACCTTCTTTTTATATAAAACCTTGCCGGTATAATACATATTTTGAATATCTACCAAGACACCCACTCTTTGTTCTTTAAATTTTGACATATCTTAAAAACCAAAAAATGCTTTTAAAAGCATTTTTTGTATTTATTATCCTTTTAATCCCAATTTTTTAATGGTACTTTTATAACTTTTTTCATTAGTTCTTTTTAAGTAATCCATTAATTTTTTCCTTTTGGAAACCATTTTAAGCAAACCTCTGCGAGAATGAAAATCTTTGGAATTTTTTTTCAAATGCGAAGTTAATTTTTTTATTTTTTCAGTAAAAAGAGCTATTTGATATTCCGAAGATCCCGTGTCATTATCATGTCTTTTTACTTCTTTGGTAGCTTTTACTTTCTGCTTGGTTGTAAGCGCCATTTCTTTGTTTGCCACACATTCGTTACGTTATTAAACACGATAACCAATGTGCGCATAGATTTAAAAAATTATTTAACATTTAAACAATAACACTAAAGCCCATTTTTAGCAAGTGTTACCTTAAACCCTTTACTTTTATGTCGACAATATCCTTATTTCCGATTTTTAAATTCATTTCATCAATTAACATTTGTTTATTAAGCCAAATTTCATTAGCCCAATTAGAATTGGCTATTTTTAAAAAAATAACTCCCTTTTTATAAAAATCAGGAATTACATTCAAAACCCCGACTTCGCCAAATTTTATCCTAATTAAGCCTTTAAAAATATAAAAAACACTCTCCTGATCCAATTCATTTTTGGCGACAATATTCCGATTTTTAAGAAAACCCCTAATAGACCTCATTATTTTCGAATAGGCATTATTATATAAATAAAATTATCTATATCTTTTCCATCTTTTTTATTAACCATCTTTATAATAATAGGAGAAATAGCATCATTAAGCATTATTTTTATCTTCTCAGAATCCATAACTCCCAAACCATCCAGTAAATAGCGAGGATTTAAAATAAAATCCTGATTATCTCCCGTTTTTTCTATAGATAATTCGGTTTGATTTTCTCCTGACTCCTGAATACCGGACCGAACAATCATATTTCCATCCTCATTAACAACAATATTTATTTCTCCCTCTGTTTTTTTTGCGAAAACACTGGCAATTTTTATAGCTTGTAATAATTCTTTTTTATCAATTAAAATTTCCGTCTTAAAAGATTCCGGAATAATTTGTTTATAGGGGGGATATTTTCCATTTATCAATCTTGAAACCATCTTTATATCACCCACATCAAAAAAGATTTGATTATTTTCAATAGTAACTAAAGTTTCCTTGGATTCTAGGTTGCTATTCAATATCTTATTCAACTCCCTAATTGTTTCAGCGGGAACAATAGCGGATGTGTTTTTTATTTTTTCATAATCATTTTTCTCCTTAAACTTAGACTCGCATTCATTTAAGCGAAAACTATCGGTTGAAGCAAAATAAATTAAATTCTCATCAAACATTAAATTTATCCCTGTAAATTCAACTCTAATATCATTCAAACTAACTGAGCTTAATGATTTAACAATAATATTTTTTAATTCAAAATTATCTAATGAAAATTGAACATCCCCCTTCCTTTCAGGAATAATCGGAAAATCTTCAGATTCAAGACAATTTATCTTAGCCCTATATTTACCGCAATTAATATTTAAAATTTGGCCATTTAATTCTATTTCTACATTTTCTTCTTCGGGAAGGTTGGAAATAAATTCACTTAAAATTTTTGAAGGAACGGCTATTTTACCCTCTTTCTCTATTTTAGCCCCTATCTTAACAATTATACCTATCTCCAGATTAGTAGCAGAAAAAAATAAACGACCATTTTTGGTTTCCAGTAAAATATTTTTTAAGATAGGTAGAGTTATTTGCTTAGCTGTAATTTTGTCAACTACAGAAATAGCTCTTTTTAAATTTTCTTGAGTGCAAATTAATTTCATATAATAATTTTTTTATTTTTAATTAATATTCTTTTATTATTATTACTATTAGGGCTTAAGAATCTGTTAATAAGTCTAGTTAGGGTTATTATTAATAGTTATAATATAATAATAGAATGTTTATAAAATTGCAATAATTCTCTTAATAAGTTTTTAACAATCACTGATTTAAATTAGAATTGATTCGGTTATTTAAAACAATTAACAATTAAATCGTATTAATTTACAATAAATTAACATACTTATCCACAGCCAAATGATACTTATCCACAGTTTATTAATAATTTATTGATTTAAAGTCTTAATAATATGTTCTATATCGTTATTAATTTTAGAATTACTTTTAATTTCTTGAGAAATTTTATTAAAAGCATGAAGTGCGGTGGTGTGATCCCTATTAAAATACTCACCTATTTCCGGATAGGACATCTTAAGCTCCCTTTTAAATAAGAACATAGTAATTTGTCTCGGAAGAGCGACTTTCTTTTTTCTACTTTTGCTCATTAAATCATCTTTGGTTATTTCAAAAAAATTCAAAATCGCGGAAATTATATCTTTTTTAGTTAAAACATTTTCTTTTTTTGATACTAAAATTGAAGAAAGAACTTTTTTTGTTTCTTCTATGGTTGGATTTTTTTTATTTAATTCAAATGTGGCAACAATTTTATTGAGTGCTCCTTCAAGTTCCCTGATATTATTTTTTATATTTTCAGCTATAAACCTAAGGATTTCATCACTCAAAAAGAATTTTTTTTCATTTAACTTTGTTTGCAAGATAGCTAATCTTGTTTCTAAATCCGGATTTCCTATGTCAGTAATCATTCCTCCTTCGAATCTGGACCTTAGTCGATCTTCAAGAATTTGAATATGACTTGGCGGCCTATCGCTACTTATAACAATCTGTTTATTTAACTGATATAAAGAATTAAATATATGAAAAAAAATGTCTTGAGTTTTTTCTTTTCCGGAAATAAACTGAATATCATCAATTATTAAAAGATCAGCTTGTTGATATTTATTTTTAAATTTATCAATGGTTTGATTTTTTATTGAATTAACAAGCTCGGTCGTAAATCCTTCCGAAGATATATAGATAATGTTTTTATTGGGATCTTTTCTTAAAATTTCATTTCCAATCGATTGTAATAAGTGAGTTTTTCCCAGCCCCACATCTCCATAAATAAATAGAGGATTGTATTGGGTGCCGGGGTTTTGAGAAACAGCAAAGCAGGCAGCCCGAGCCAGTTCATTGTTTTCACCAATTACAAAGTTGTCGAAGGTGTAGCGAGAATTCAAATTAGAGTTGTGGAAAAAATTTATTTGAGGATTTTTATTTTTTAGATTTTTAGTATTATCATCTTTTGTTTCCGATTTTTCTAAATCACTTTCATTTGATTTATTAAGCTGTTTTTCTTGTGGTGAATATATTGAGCAAGAAACTTCTACTGTGTTTTCTTGGAAGTTTTTTAGGGCATTTATTATATTATTATTAAACTTATTTTCTAGCCACTCTTTAGAGAATCCATTAGGAACACCGATAACAATTTTCCCATTTTCATTGGATAAAATAAAAGTATCCTTAAACCAAGTTATAAACTGAGGTTTAGAAAGGGTTAGTTCTATTTCGCCTAAAACAGCTTTCCATAAATCTTCATTATTCATATTTTTTAAAAAATATTATGTAAAATAATAAACTGTGGATAAATCAACTTTTCTATATTAACATAAATTAAAAAAAAGTAAAATTTTTTTAAAATTTCTATATTATAAAATTTATTTTATAATTTGTCAATGTTAAAATTAGATTATTTTTTTAATTATTAACATCTTATCCACAGACCTTTTATTTACTAAAGCAACAAATAGAATTAATTTAATAGCTTTTATTTTATTATAATTATTTTTTATCCACATATTTTAATTGATTAAGTTTTATTTAACCCAAAAATGTTCCACGTGGAACATTTCATAAACCAAAAACCCTCAGATCTAACTCAAAAATGTTCCACGTGGAACAATTTAGCCCCTTAAAAAGTTTCCTATCTTTATATCCCTCCAAAAAACAACCCGAAACCCCAATTTAAAGCTAAAAATGTTCCACGTGGAACAATTTCAAAAAATGAATAAGAAAAAATGTTCCACG
>JAZHDF010000077.1:0-13112 GCA_036584565.1 Candidatus Moraniibacteriota bacterium | reverse complement strand
ATATATGCAAAAAAGAAGCTCAGGAAAGTAAATATTGGTTACATATGATTTCTGTTGCTTGTCCAAATTTAAAAGATACGGCCAGAGTGTTATGGAAAGAAGTTCAAGAGCTCACATTAATATTTGGAAAGATAATTTCATCATTAAAAAATTAAGATTTCTTGCCTACCGGCAGGCAGGGATTCGAAATTCTAAATTCGAAATTCGAAATTTATCCCCTATTCATAGCGGAGTGCTTCTATCGGGCTCAAATTCGCCGCTCGGCGAGCGGGATAAAAACCAAAAACTATTCCCACTATCGCCGAAACACCAAAAGCCAATATAATTGAGGTCAAAGAAATACTTGATGAAACACTAAAAAATGTTGTTAAAACATAGGAAGCAACTAGTCCCAATATTACACCGACAATTCCGCCGATAAAAGTCAATGCCACCGCTTCCGCCAAAAATTGTAGATTGATAAATAATTTTCTAACTCCGACAGCTTTTCTCAAACCGATCTCTCTGGTTCTCTCGGTCACGGTTGTGAGCATCATATTCATAATCCCGATCCCTCCCACCAAAAGAGAGATTCCCGCAATCGAAGCGAGCAAAATCGTAAAAGTACCCGTAATGCTTGAAGCGGTAGAAATAATATCATTTTGATTCATGGTTCTAAAATCCGCATCATCCTCATTTTCAATCCCATGACTTTCTAATAAAACTGCCGTTATTTCTTCTTCTGCTAAAGTCATCTCGTCCTGACTATTAACTGTAATGTTTATATTACTTAGATATTTACTGCCACTAAGATAGCTTTCCGCTGTCTTTAATGGAATATATATAATGTCATCTTGATTATTGAAACCACTGCCACCCTTTGATTTAGTCACACCAATAACTTGAAAAATAATTTGGTTGATTCTAATCGTTTGACCAATCGGGTTAACATTCTCACCAAATAAGTCATCTCGAGTATCAGGACCAATTACCGCTACCTTGGCCGTACTTTTAACTTGGTTTTCAGTAAAAAATACCCCCGTTTCAACTGTAACATTTTTTACAGATGAATAAGCCGGGGTTGTGCCGACCACCGATGTTCTAGTATTATTCCCTTTAGCGGTAACTTGATAACTACCGGAAATGGATGGCGCAATCGCCTTAATGCTAGAAACTTTTTCTTCTAAAGCTGCCACATCATCTTCAGTCAAAGATTCAGCGCTTCCTGAAGCTTGTCGCACCCCTCCCACACTTTGTGAACCGGGCATAATCATAATTAAATTAGAACCAATTGATTCAATCTGCGCCTCAATGGTCTTTTTTGATCCTTGTCCAATTCCTACCATCGTAATTACCGATGCAATACCAATTACAATCCCCAAAATCGTCAGTCCCGAACGAACCTTATTGCCCATCAATGACCATAAAACTTCTTGTATTAAATCTTTAAGCATATTTATAAGTTAATTTTGAATTTCGAATTTTGAATTTCGAATCAAATTCTAATTTTTAAATTATTCAAACATTGAATCATTAAGTCATTTGGAATTCATTTGACATTTGAAATTTTTAATTTGAAATTTATTCTTAATTATTAATTTTTAACTTTAAACTGTAACTTTTAACTTTGCACTTTGAATTTTTAACTAATTTTGTCCGTCTCAATCTCCCCGTCCCTGATAGTAATTATTCGCTTGGCATACTTTGCCACTTCCATTTCATGAGTAATGATAATTACAGTGTGTCCTTTATCATTTAATTCTTTAAGCGAATTCATAACCAAATGACTAGTCTTAGTGTCAAGATTACCAGTCGGTTCATCCGCCAAAATTATCGATGGATCATTTATTAAAGCTCTGGCAATCGCTACTCTTTGCATTTGTCCTCCAGAAAGTTGATTGGAAAGATTATAAAATTTATTTTCTTCCATTCCAGCATAACGCAGACAATCTTTGGCTTTTTCTTCTCGTTTGCTTTTTTCAATTCCGGAATAAATAAGGGGCATCATCACATTGCGCATTACTGTTGTCCGAGGCAATAAGTTAAAAGATTGAAAAACAAAACCAATCCTACTTCTTCTTAGATCAGACAGCTCATCATCATCCAAATCAGAAACATCCCTCCCATCCATAAAGTAACTTCCGCTAGTAGCAGTATCCAGAGCTCCTATGATGTGCATTAAGGTTGATTTTCCGCTACCACTAGGACCGATAATAGAAACGAATTCCCCTTTTTCTATCTTAAAAGAAATCCCTTTTAAAGCGACTGTCTCCACATCTCCGTTGATATATATTTTTTTTATATCTTTACATTCAATCATATTGATATTTTTAGCCTTTCTTTATCTGGATGGCGGGACTCCCATTCCTCCTCCCATTCCTCCCATTCCTCGCAAGGAACTGCTCGGATTGGAAATGCTTCCCGAGGTCGCGCTCTTACTGTCGCTTGAAACTTCAATTGTTTGGGAAATTACCTTTTCGCCTTCCGAAACTCCGCTTATTATTTCTGTGCTGATATCATTGCTATCCCCCGTTTCCACTTTTATTCTTTTCGGAGTGCCGTTTTCCAAAACCTCCACATACTCCCCGTTTTTACCGCTTTTGACCGCACTGCTAGAAACCATAACAACATTCTCTTTCTCGCTCACAGAAATAATCGCAGAAACGCTCATGGTTGGTTTCATTCGCTCATCTAATTTATCAAATTTTACTGTCACACCATAACTAACCACTCCGGAAGTAGCCGTTCCAATTGCATCAATTTTTTCCACTTCACCGCTAAAGTCTGTTCCTTCAAGAGCATCTAGAGTAATTGAAACTTTTTGTCCAACTTTTACCTTGGCGATATCCACTTCATTGATCGGAATTTCCGCCTTTAAAGTATCCAGATCTCCGATAATCATCGCCGCCTCACTGGCATTATTATTTGAAGAACCCAGTTCATCTCCGTTTTTTATCGAAACTTCGATAATCGTTCCGGCAATCGGAGAAACAACTTTTCTTTTGCCGGCATCGGAGACAATATTTCGATAAGCTAAAGCCGAAGCGCTCAGACTTTTTTGAGCCTGGATTATTCCTCCTTCGGCCAGATCAATTTTATTTTTTAAAACTTCTAATTGTCTTTTCGTATAAGCATCGTCATCTTTGTCATCCTTTTTGTCCGCTACCCGATATTCAGCCTCGGCCGAAAGTTTTTGATTTTTGGCCGATTCCAAATTATTTACCGCTTGCTGATAAGAAGCGGTAGCTTGGGCTACTCCGGTATCCAGATCATCATTTATCACGCTAAAAAGATAATCCCCTTTTCGGACCGTATCCCCCACTTTTACCGATAAATCGGCGATTGTTCCGCTGATAGTGGGATCGACGGTTTCCTGATCGTCCACCACGATGCTACCGCTGGCCACAATAGTGGAAGCCAATGTTCCTTTCTGGACCGACTCCGTGATATAGCGAACAGACATATTTTCGGAATTATCTTTTCGATACCAATAAAAAGCTCCACCGAAAATTACCAAAACAATAGCCGACCAAATATACAACTTCTTCTTTTTCATACTCTATTTGATAAAAATGATTAAGGGGTTGGTCCCCGATCGGGGACCAGCCCCTTAAATATGTATTTTTAAATTATAGCATTTTTTCCTCTATAAAATAATACGCTCTCGGCCGATAAAATTTTCATTTGGATTCATTGCCTCCGAAAAATTGAAGACTCTCTGTTCAAACTTACTATTAAAATATAAAACTATCTTATTCTTCAGCCGGTATTTCACTTCCTCTCCCTCCTTCTTGCGGCATATTTGTCGGTGCGCAAACTAACGCAGTATCTTGGTTTATTTTTCTGCAGCTTCCGACTATTTTTTCAGCATCTATTTCTGCGCCCTCTCTGGGCGGTCTAGCTGCTTCACAGCTATCTCCTTCGGATTTTCCGCTGCAAGCTTCCAACATTTCAGGAGAAGGATTACCCATTCTTCCGAGTCCGTTTCCGCCACTCCCGTCTTTTTTTTGCTCCATATTTTGATCCCCTTTTTCCAATTGATTTTTATCCCGGTTTTGAATTTGTTCCCTCTCCGACTCTTGGATTTTTCCGTTACAACCGGAAAAAATAAAAACAAAAGCCGCAAGAGAAAAAAACACCGCTCCTGAAGTAAGATTTTTGTTTTTCATCTTTTTAAAAAATAATTATAAACGCTAAAGAAAACCGATCTGTACTAGCTTCTTTGCCAAACATTCAGAACAAATAGCCAGCACTCAGACCAGTTTATCTTTGCCCTATTATATACGCATTTAAAAGAATAAGTTTGCATTTGAGGAAAATTCCTTATCTCACCGGGCGAATCCGCTCAAAAGGAAACGGCTGGATCAAAAAAGCTCTAAATTGATTTTGATTTATTTTTTTTCCGAAAACCTCGATCAGCATTCCGGTTTCAATTTTTTTTACTCTGATTTTTGTCTCATTGGAATAATAAACTCTCCAAAAATCATCTTCAAAACCCCTTAGATTAAAATTATCCCCTTCAATTGCAACCACTTCGCCTCCCAACATCCCTTCTGCCGGACTGCACCATCTTTTTTTCTCCGGAAAAATAAACTCTTCGGGAAAGGGGCCTCTGGGAATATAATGATTGCCGATATGCCTGTTTACTTTTGTAAAATGCAGAAAAATCCCCAAAAAAGCAACAGTCAAAATTCCGCCGCCGATAATGAAAATAAGACTATACCGATATCCTCGCTTGGTCTTGCGAATTGCCAAAAGTCCGCCTCCCACCGCCAAAAGCGCCAAGATTATCCAAAAATAAGGGGCTGTTTTGAAAAAAATAAAAAATAATTTCCCCAACTTCAAATGGCGCAAAACCATCGGATGAATATCCAAAATATTTAAAATGACAAAAGAAGAAAATATCGCTCCCAAAAATAAAGTAAAAATCCAAACTACCCAAAAAGCGTAACTCTTCCAATTCAGAACCAATTTTGATTCCGGAACGATTTTGTCTTTTTTTATTTTATCAATAATCTTCTTGCTCGGACTTTTTTCCATATAATTTATCTAAAAAAAATTATCATTTATATAATGCCTTTTTTCCCGGCCTCCTCTAAAACTATCTTTCTTCCCCTATTTACCAAGGATGCAATGGTTCCTTTGGGCAATTGAAGGATATCCATAATTTCCTCGTAAGTTTTCTCTTCTATAAATCTCAGAATAAGAACCTCTCTGTATTTTTCCGGCATATCACTGATAATATTTTTTAATTTATCCAATGCTTCGCTTTTTATATAGTCCTTTTCCAAATTCAGATTGGATTTCATAACCTTGAGCAAATCTTCGTTTTCCAGCCAAATCGTACTTGGGCGGGCCTTTCTTTTTCTTATTTCATCGATTGTGGCGTTGCGGGCAATCTGATAAATCCAAGTTGAAAAAGCCATTTTGCCGTTGTAATCATTGAGATATTTATAAATTTTAATAAAAACTTCCTGTAAAATGTCTTCGATGTCTTCCTGGGTAAAATAAGACATTCTTCGGATATAAAAAAACAATCGGTTCCAGTACCGATCCACAATCGCCTGAAAAGCATCCGGATTTTTTATCGCCGCCTTTACCAGTTCTTTGTCCTCGGCACTATTGTTTGGATTATTCATTTGCTTATTTTCATTATACGCTTATTTTGGCATTTGTTTGCAAGAAATTTAAGGAGTTTGCAAAGTTTATAAAGTTATAAAGTTTATAAGGTTAAGGATATGGTCATCAGCTATCTGTAATCAGTCATCTTAAAGTATTATGTATTATGAATTTTTAAAAAATTTCATGATTAAAAATAAACAATAAAAAAAAATCCCGACATAATATCGGGATTTTTTTAGTTAAGTTAAATTTATTTTTTAAATTTAAATCCAAGTTCACCCTTCGGTTGGTTGTCCTCCCTGATAAGTAACTTCAAAGTTTCAAAAACTGCTTTAAAACGTTTATCATATTTATTTTCCATCTGCTCGATTTTTTCTCTTAATTCTTTGTGGGTTGTCAAAAATTTTCTTAATTGGGTAAATATTCTAATTATCTGAATATTGACCTGAATCGCCCTCTTACTTCTTAAAACAGTAGAAAGCATTGCCACGCCTTGTTCCGTAAATACATAAGGAAAATATCTTCTTCCGCCTCTTTTTGAGGTCACATTTTGTGACCTCAAAAAGATATCTGATTCTCTTTTGGTCAACTGAAACATAAAATCTTCTGGAAATCTTTTAGTATTTCTTTTAACAGCTTGAACAAGAACTTTGGTTTTTATTTCATAGAGTTCTGCCAAATCACTATCAAACATAACCTTTTCTCCACGGATATAATATATTTTTTGTTGAATAATTTGATGATGAATAATTTCTATTTTTCCCATATTATTTCTATTTATTTTAAATTTTAAAACCCTTAAATCTTATAAAAACAACATAATTAGAATATTTTAATAATATCAAAAAAGTAAATATTTCAATAGAAAAAAATAAAAAAATCCCGACATAACATCGGGATTTTTCCTATCGAAAGTAAAATTATTTCAATTCAACTTTTGCGCCAGCTTCTTCCAATTTCTTTTTCATCTCTTCAGCTTCTTCTTTCTTTACTTTTTCTTTGATCATTTTCGGAGCTCCGTCCACCAAGTCTTTGGATTCTTTTAGACCAAGACCGGTGATTTCACGGACAACCTTGATAACATTGATTTTTTTGTCTCCGGCAGCTGTAAGCTCAACATCGAATTCGCTCTTTTCCTCTACGGCAGCAGCCTCTCCGGCAGCGGCCGGCATAGCTCCCATCATCATTGGAGCGGCAGCGCTAACTCCGAATTTGTCCTCCAAAACCTTGACCAATTCCGATAAATCAAGAACACTCATTTTCTCAATCTCGGCCACCAATTTTTCAAATTTGGCGGGAACAACTACTTCTTCTTTTTTTTCTTCTGTCATAATTTTTAGCTTCTTAGTTAATTAGCTTCTTAGTTAATTAGCTAGAAATTTATTAATTCTAATTATATTAAATTATTTATTTAACTAAACTTATTGAGCTTTATTATCAGCAATTGCTTTAAGCACGTTAACTAAGCCTCTGGTATTGCCGTTTAAAACATTGACCAAGCCGGAAAGCGGAGCCTTGATAGTGCCGACTACTTTGGCGATCAATTCTTCCTTGCTTGGCAATTTGGCCAAATCGCTCACTTCCTTGGAGCTCATTCCTTTGGTTCCCAACACTCCTCCCAAAATTTTCAAACTCTCATTTTCTTTGGCAAATTTACTCAAAACTCTGGCCGGAGCCACTTCGTCATTATCGGAAACGGTCACCGCCAACTGTCCTTCAAAACTTTTAATATCAATTTCGATTTTGGCGTTTTTTAAAGACAGATCCACTAATTTCTTTTTTACGACTGTCAAATTGGTGCCTTCTTTCTTCAATCGACCCTTTAAATCATTGATTTCGTTGGTTTTGACTCCCCGATAATCGACAAAGACAACCGATTTGGAGGCTTTGATTTTTTCAGTCAAATCCTTCACAATTTCTTCTTTTCGCGATCTTGTCAACATATTTATTTTGTAACCGGCGACTAGCCTGCTCGCTCTCAGGCGAATAGCTAATGGCTCAGTAATGAATTAAATCTTTATTTTAAAAAAAACAAAACTGCGTGTAAACCGCAGTAATTTTAATCATAGTTTATCAATTACTAGATATTAATACTAGTTACTGACTATAATGATATTCCTCGACAGGTCTTATTGATTGCCTGTTGTCTGCGGATTATTCAATTTTACCAACTTATCTTATCCGATTAGCAGAAATTTGTCAATAAATCTAAACCTTTGGAACCTCCTCGGTCTTTACTTCCGCCTTCTTTTCCTCAACCGGAGCTTCTTCGGCCGGTTTCTCGGCCTTTTTCATCTTTACCGCTCTTTTGGAGCCTTCGATAATTTTTTGCGAAACCAATAAATTATGCACCGTATCGGAAGCTTGCGCTCCTTGACTCAACCAATATTGAATTCTTTCATCTTTAAAAACACCCTTTTTTTGATGCGGATCCCAGCTGCCTACAATCTCAATATGTCTTCCGGTCGGGGCCGTTGTATGTTCCTGGACCACCAATCTGAATTGAGGTTTATTTTTTCTGCCTGTTCTTGAAAATCTAATAACTATCATAAAAACAAAAATCTAGCTTAATACTGTTTTTCCAATATTTAAGCGTATTTATAAATTATTTTATTGACTATACTTGAGATTACAGTATTTATTGGAATATGTCAAGAAAAAAATATAGTCATCAGTTATCTGTAATCAGTCATCAAAAAAATTATTTAGAAATTACGTCATTTTAAATTTATTTGAAATTTGAAATTGGGATTTTGAAATTCATTTAAAGTTTTACTAAATTTTAAGTGGGCAGCTCTCCACCAAGGCGAACTTTCTTTGGCCGTCGATTATGGCGCTTTCAAATATTTCCACGCTTTCAATCGGAAGTAAAACAGTAAAATGCTCCTCCAATTCCGGAACACTTTTTAATTTTCGCCAACCATACTGCTGGATTCTTCCCAAGACGATAACCGGTTTAAAAACTTTTTTGGAATAGTTAAATATTCCCAAGGATTTTTCAATCTCCTCGCAAAGCAACTTCAGATTTTCGCTTTCTTTGCCGCTAAAGACCACGGCCTTAGCATCCCTGTCCGCAGTCGGGCTCAATCCGATCCTTTCCAAATCGATATCAAACAAATCCTTTCGCTCCGTCACTTCGCGCACTTTGGTGCAGATATCGTAAACAATTTCATCCTCCACATGTCCCAAATTTATCAAATTTAAATGCAAATTATCCTCCCTACTCCACCGGATCGGCAACTCCGCCCATTTTTGGGTTTTTTGTTTCAACCTTTTTTTGACCGCATCGGACAAACCTACTCCGATAAAAATTTTTCTTTGCATAAATATACTTATTAGTTAAATAATTCCTGTATTTTAAGCCTAAAACATAATCGATAGATTGTAAATGTTATAATAAAAAAGTTTATAAAGTTTCAAGTTTATAAAGTTTGTAAAGTAAGTGTCCAATTCCACACTTTACGTATAAAATAAAATAAATCAACTCGAAAAGAGCGTTAAAAAACTTTGTCATGGAGCAAATGCGGAACACAAAGTTTTAGCGAATGAGAGTTAGATTTATTTATATTTTAGGAGTACGTGTGGCAGTTTTTTGTAACTTTTTTGCTGTCAAAAAAGTTATTAAAAAATTCTTAGCAATAGAATACCCTCATTTTAAAATACTTTTAAAAAGTAGCACCTCTGAATTAAAAATTAAAGTGAAATTCTAAAATTAAAAACTCTTATTTCCAAAAATATCTCCTAAATGTTAATATATTATATTAGACACCATATGGAAGAAACAAAACCCTTCATAATTACCATCGTCCCCTTGACCAAAATCCCGCTTTTTCGGGATCAATCTTTCTATTATCTTTATAAAGACAAAATACCCGCCGGTTCTTTGGTAAAAATTCCTTTGGGCAAAAGGACACTTGACGGAATAGTCCTGGAAAGCAAATCGGATTTTCCCCGTCTCGGCAATATCCAACTCAAAAAAGTTATCGCTATAACCGAAGAAAATTTTTTGACCCCTGCACAAATTAAAGTAGCCCAATTTATTTCTAAATACTATTTTGTTTCTCTGGGAATCGTGATGAAAATATTTGTCCCCAAAATCTCCGGCACCCATAAAGTAAAATCCGAAATCCGAAATCCGAAATCCGAAAAAAAAGAAGAAATAATTTTAACCAAAGAACAAAAGTTTGCCATTCAAGAGATTACAAAAAACTCCACTAATTACAAGTTACCGATTACGAGTTACTTACTCTTCGGTTCCGCCTCCGCCGGCAAAACTCAAGTTTATTTTGAATCGATAAGAAAAATATTAGCCACTGATAAAAAATCTCAAACCTTGATTTTAGTACCTGAGCTTACGATTGCCGCCCAAGAGATAGAACGCTACGGGGATTTTTTTGGCGCGGAAAAAATCGCCGTTTTAAACAGCAAATTATCCAAAGGTCAATATTACAAAAATTGGCAAGCTATCAAAAACGGCGAGGCGCAAATTATCATCGGCACTCGCCAAGCGGTCTCCGCCCCGTTTAAAAATCTGAAAATCATCATTGTTGATGAAGAGCAAGATATTTCTTTTAAGCAATGGGATATGAATCCGCACTACGACGCTCGCACCGTGGCTGGAGAGTTGGCTCGAATCCATGAAGCAAAAATAGTTTTCGGTTCCGCCACTCCCCGAATAGAAAATTTTTACCGAGCGCAACAAAAAGAAATCAAACTACTACCGTTATCCGATTTGGTCAAGGGACCCGCCGTTGAGATTGTCGATTTAAAAAACGAACATTGGAAAAACTGGAAAAAAGTTTCCATTGTTTCTCCGATTTCTCAAAAACTGGAAAGTGAAATCGCCTGGATGCTAAAAAACAAATTTCAAACTATTCTTTTTATCAACCGCCAAGGAATGAGCACTTTTTCGGCTTGCACCAATTGCAAAACAGTCCTGACTTGTCCGGATTGTGAGCGAGCATTGACTTATCGCAACAAAGGAAACTACGAATGCTTGCATTGTAAATTCGAAACCGGAGATTTTCCGCTTTGCCCCAATTGCCAAGGAATGAGTTTCAAAAATGTCGGATTGGGAACCGAAAAAATCGAAAAAGAAATTGAAAAAATTTTCCCTTCCGCCCGCATCGCCCGAGTCGATACCGAGAGTATGAAAAAATCCTCCAAAGCTCAAGAAAAAATTTGGCAAGATTTTTCCCAAAAAAAAATCGACATTTTGATCGGCACCCAAATGATTGCCAAAGCTTGGGATCTCGAGAATGTCGGTCTGGTGGGGATAATAGATGCCGACAGCCTGTTTGCTTTTCCGGATTTCCATACCAATGAAATCGCTCTTTCGCTTATTTCTCAAGCTATCGGCCGGACCGGGCGCATCGGCTCCAGATTTAAAGGCAAAGCTTTGATCCAAACTTACCATCCCGAAAATCAAATTATCCGCTGGACCGGCGAAAGAGATTATAAAAAATTTTTTGAATCCGAAATTAAAGAAAGAGAAGCCCTGTCTTATCCTCCATTTTCGCGAATTATCAAATTAACTTATAAGGATTTTGCCCTGGGAGTGGTTGAAAAAGAAGCACAAAGAGTCTATGAAAAATTAATCCGAGCCAATGAAAATAATTCTATTCAAATTTATCCCCCCTTGGCTCCCTATATTCCCAAAATCAGGAAAAGATTTATTCGTCAAATTATCTTAAAAATAAAAAACGGAGAAAAAATTTCCCCCTCTTTAAAAGCAGAACTCGAAGCTCTTCCTAATGGCTGGGACATTGATGTTGACCCGATCAGCTTAATTTAATTAAAAAATTAAAAATTGTCATATAATCATGTCATCCTTTCAAAAAACTTTCTCATTTGCCCTTATGTGCTATACTAATCATATAAAAGCCTTCTTGTCGTAATTTTACTTACGATTTTTAATTATATCATAATTTAACAAAAATGTCAATAAAAACCAACCCAAAAAAAATCCTCTTTGTCTCCCGTCCAATCTCTCCGCCTTGGGATGAAGCCAGCAAAAACTTCGCCTACAATCTAGCCAAAGAAATCAGCCTGGATTCAAATTCATTGGAAATTCACTTGATGACGTCTCAAATACTGCCCGAGCTATCGGAAAACATCATTCAGGAAAAAATTTATAAGTTTTCCGAAAAAGACTACAAAAACTCAGATAAACTAAGGGCCTTAGCCTTTCAACATAAAAACAAAAATAATTTCGATATTAAACACTATTTCTTTACGCCCACTCCCCGAAGTTCGCATCTGATAAAAAAATTTCTCAAGGGAAACTCCAAGACCATCCAAACCATCGCCACTATCCGAGAGGATTTGTTTACTGACGGGCAAATCGAGGAAATGATGTTTGGAGATATTATCGTCACCTACTCCGAATATGCCAAAGAAAAGCTTGACAATATGGGCTTTAAAAATGTTTATAAAATATACCCCGGCATAGATTTAAATGACTACTACCCGAGAGAAAAAAGCGAGTTGGAACTAAAAAAAGCCAACTTTACTCCCGATGATTTCATTATTAATTTTTCCGGCGAATATATCCGCTTGGGAGCAATGGACACTATTATCGAAAGTTTCATCGAAATCAGCCAACGCATTCGTTCGGCCAGATTGTCCTTGGCGGTCCGAGTAAAAAATAAAGAGGATGCCGAAAAAAAAGAGGCTATCATAACCCGCTTGAAAGAAGAAAAAATCCTCGATAAAGTCTCTTTCCATGACGACGGCAGTTACAAAATGAGCGATATTTACAATTTGAGTGATATCAGTATCTTTCCGGTTTCCGATATGAAGGGCAAATTCGATGTTCCTTTGGCGGTAATCGAAGCGATGGCATGCGGTAAGGCGATGATAATTTCGGATATTCCGATTTTGGAAGAGTTTTCCAAAAACAATTCCCTTTCGATAGAAAAAGACTCTCCTCAAGCTTTGACCGAAGCAATCATCGATTTGTACAGCGATGAGAAAAAAAGAATGGAAATTGCCAAAAACGCCCTTCAATTTGCGCACAGAAATTTCAATATCCATACCGCCGCCCAAAAATATGTGAGCTTATATAATAAATTATAGAAAATCAAATTTTCTTAATTCAAAACTCCTAAAACCGCCCGCCTAGTTGAGCGGTTTTTTTCTAAAAAATTTTGGATTTTTGGATCAATAAAAGCGGTTTTGGAGTTTCTCCAAAACCGCTTTTTGCAAAATACACACTCGACCCTAAAAATAATAGGGTGCGAAAAAAGAAAGGAAAATAATTGAAATCATTCCCGCCAAATAAACTCCCCACCCTACTCTAATCATCCGCTAACTCCAAGTTACTTTTTTTAAAATATCATTGGCGATAAGCACCCGCTCATCACCGATTACGATCTCACTGAGGTCAAAGAACGGGTGGGCTTCAATAACTTCAAAGGGCCCTTCATTATTCTCGCCAAATCTCAACATTAAAAACAAGGGTCTTGTATAGAAGATTCTATACAAATCAATTAAAAATTATTTTAGTTAGC